>JBQCEX010000283.1:0-3819 GCA_051959855.1 Flavipsychrobacter sp.
CGTTAACCTCCTTGCTCAGTAAATCCCTTAAATCCTGTAGTTGCGCACCGGTTTTCCCTACCATTTTATTAAATTTTTCAGTCCACTTGTCGGCAGTGTCTGCAATGTCACTTCTTAGCTCCTCCCCTTTCTTCGGAGCTATCAACAGGCCTGTTATCAGGCCTAATATGGCGCCCGCCATGAATCTTGATGTGCTCATACCTATGTTTTTTTTAATTGCTTATGCTTTGTTCGCAAATACTATTTTCCTCCACCGAAGAGTTTTGCAAGAATAAAAATGACAAGGCCTATAACCACTACTACCACCAACACACCTACCCATACCCCTGCCTTAAAAATGTCTCCGACCAACTGGCAACTGCTTAATGTGAGCAACATAGCCAAAACTGCAAATACTGAAAGCTTTTTCATAAATCCATTTTTTGTTTGTGTGATCCAATGCACTGTTCTGCGCCCGAATACTGATATTATAAAACCATGCCATAGTGATGCAATATGTTTTACACTGTATATGCAGGAATTAGTGGTGGATACGCCTGTTAAATAAGCTATAAATGCCTTACAATACGCATGTTAATAAGTCTGAATACAGCGATTTTTATGTACCTTTGCAGCTCTTTTAAATAAACATGCAACATATACGCAATTTCTGTATTATAGCCCATATTGACCATGGTAAAAGCACGCTTGCCGATCGCCTGCTGGAGTTTACCAAAACGATCTCTGCCCGCGAAATGCAGGCACAGGTATTGGACGATATGGACCTGGAACGTGAGAAGGGCATCACCATAAAGAGCCATGCCATACAGATGGAGTATGTGTATAAGGGTGAAAAATACACCCTGAACCTGATAGATACCCCTGGACACGTGGATTTCTCATACGAAGTATCGCGCGCACTGGCTGCTTGTGAGGGCGCCCTACTGCTGGTAGATGCCTCGCAAGGGATACAGGCCCAAACCATATCAAACCTTTACCTGGCGCTGGACAATGACCTGGAGATCATTCCTGTCATCAACAAGATAGATATGGAAGGTGCCATGATACCGGAGGTGAAGGACCAGATAATGGATCTTATTGGCTGTAAAGAAGAAGATATAATATTGGCCAGCGGTAAATCCGGTATTGGCGTGGAAGAAATAATGTCCGCGATCATAGAACGCATACCAGCTCCAAAAGGAGATGTTAACGCTCCACTGCAGGCTGTAATATTCGACAGCGTATTCAACTCCTTCCGTGGTATTATAGCTTACTACCGTGTAGTAAATGGTACTATCAGAAAGGGTGACAAGATCAAATTCATACATACAGATACAGAGTACGAGGCTGCTGAGGTTGGGATCATGAAACTGGCTCTCACACCTAAGGACTCAGTAAGCGCTGGAGATGTAGGCTATATAATAACCGGCATAAAGAACGCGAAAGATGTAAAGGTGGGCGATACCATAACCCTGGCAAACAATCCAACGCAGGAAGCTGTAAAAGGCTTCCAGGAAGTAAAGCCAATGGTGTTTGCCGGTATCTTCCCTGTAAACACAGACGATTTCGAAGATCTGCGTGACTGCATGGAAAAACTGCAGCTGAACGACGCATCACTGACCTACGAACCGGAAACTTCGCAGGCGCTGGGCTTTGGCTTCCGTTGCGGTTTCCTGGGCATGCTGCATATGGAGATCATACAGGAACGTTTGGAACGCGAGTTTAACCAAACGGTGATCACCACAGTACCAAACGTTAGCTTCCGTGCCTACCTGACAAAGGACAAGGACAAAGCAGTAATTGTAAATAACCCGAGCGAAATGCCGGACCCGAGCAGGCTGGACAGGATTGAGGAACCATTTATTCGTGCACAGATCATTACCCTACCGGACTACATAGGCAATATTATGAGCCTTTGCCTTGGCAAACGTGGTGTACTGATCAATCAGCATTACCTTACCCCTACCCGTGTAGAACTGATATTTGAGCTGCCGCTGACCGAAATAGTTTTTGACTTCTATGATAAGCTGAAATCATCTACCCGTGGCTATGCGTCATTTGATTACCAGCCCTTGGATTATCGCGACAGCGATATAGCTAAGATGGATATATTGCTGAATGGCGATAAGGTGGATGCCCTGAGTGCATTAATACACCGCAGCCGAGGTAATGATTTTGGTCGTAAGCTTTGTTCTAAACTGAAGGACCTGCTGCCACGTCAGCAATTCGTAATAGCAATACAGGCTGCCATTGGTGCTAAGATCATAGCCCGCGAAACCATATCAGCTATGCGTAAAGATGTAACAGCAAAATGTTATGGTGGTGATATAAGCCGTAAACGTAAGCTGCTGGAAAAACAGAAAGAAGGTAAAAAGCGCATGCGCCAGATAGGTAGCGTAGATGTGCCGCAGGAAGCCTTCCTGGCAGTATTGAAATTGGATGAATAGACAATAACTGGAAATAATTATAGGGAAGTCCGGCTCATTGCCGGATTTTCTATTTAACGCTATTTAGAGTTATCCAAAACGGGTGCCTTTACTGCTTCTTCGTTGGTAGCTGTAAGTTCTTCCTTTTGATTGTTGCCTATCAGTTCGTCTACCCTGGTAATGTTAATGAGCAGGGACATTATGAGAGTTAATATCAGAATTGCGCTTGCCATATTCGTTCGCCTCCTTCTGATATAATAACAGAAAATACTGTGCCAAATTGTGTGAAAACCAGCTGTTTTTACAAAAATATTACTGCGGCAATAACACACATATTTTCGTTCAGGAACAAAAAAGCCGAGTGTGTAACACCCGGCTTTTACTAATAAGGTTTCTTACGGATCAAGATTTCGAGTGCTTTTCCTTACGCTCCAGCATATTTATTACTTCAGGAATGGTCGTATGGTCCAGGCGTTTACCGCGAATGATCTTCTTTTCGTCTAATACATAGATGACCGGTGTGCTATATACATCATACTTGCTTACAAAATCAGATTTGTGCTCAGGATCATACACATTGATCCAATCATCCAGCTTGTTCTTCTTTATAAATTCCTGCCATCTTTTTTCGTCACCTTCTGTACGTACTGCAAATACTTTTACGCCCTTTTGTTTCAGCTCTGCATTGTAAACTGAATCCAGCAACGGAATCTCATGCTGGCAATGACCACAGTCCGCAGACCAGAATACAAGAATGGTATATTTCGCTTTTACGTCCGACAGTTTGTGTTCTTTATTATCTATATCCACCATCTTTACTTCGGGAGCTACATTACCTATCACGTTTGGAGCTATTTTCATAGCGCGGTCTATATATTTATTCAGGTCTTCATTACTCAGCCAGGTTGCATCACCTTTCATGTAGTAATTCTCAACCAGGTACACAAACACTTCATCCATACCCATTATTTTGCTGGTTTCCGCAAAATTGGCAAACCATGATAATGTATACTTAAATAATTCCTTAGTGCCCCGTGTTTTCTTCAGCAGCATGTCAGCTTCATATTCTATGCTGTCAGGCGCAGGATATACTTCTTTAGTTATATATTCTTCCAATCTTGCATCGTAAATAGGCGTATTGATCAGGCGATCATCACGGAAATTAAAATGGTCCCAATAATGAGATTTATAGTAGGTGTATGCAAAAGTCGAATCAACCGTTTTGCCATCCTCCAGATAGTGCTTGCCTTCGGGTATTTCAGGAATTTCAAGTGCATTAAATATCTCGCTTAACAAGCTGCCGGGATGAGATTTCACATAATTGCGGCGATATGCAGTAAGTTCTTTGGTCGATGTGGCAATCTTTTCACGAATGGCAGCACTGTCCTTGGCTGTTTTTGCAGCAGAATATTCA
>JBQCEX010000284.1:0-3465 GCA_051959855.1 Flavipsychrobacter sp.
ATTTGAAGTAAGCTGGGAGGTATGCAATAAGGTAGGTGGCATTTATACGGTCCTGGCTACCAAAGCGCAGACTATAGAACGCGATTGGCATGAGCGCTACATAATGATAGGCCCGGACGTATGGAAGGGAACAGGCGAGAATCCTGAATTCATAGAAGACAAGACGCTATTTAAACTTTGGCGGCAACACATAGAAAACGAAGGTCTGAAAGTAAAAATAGGCAGATGGAATATTCCGGGCAATCCCATTGCAGTACTGGTCGATTTCACACCTTTTTTCTTCGAGAAAAATGAAATATTCACACACTTCTGGATCAAGTACCAGCTCGACTCCCTAAGCGGACAATGGGATTATATTGATCCTGCTATGTTTGGCTATGCCGCAGGCAGAATAATAGAATGCTATTATAGATTTCATATAAATTCCACTGATAAGGTAGTAGCACAATTTCACGAATGGATGACCGGGAGCGGCATCCTATACCTGGAAGAAACAGCACCGCAAATAGCAACTGTATTCACAACTCATGCGACTGTTGCAGGCAGGGCTATAGCCGGCAATGGCCTTCCATTTTATAAAGACTTCAACAGCTATAATGCAGATACAGTCGCGCATGAATTCAATGTAACATCCAAACATTCCCTGGAGAAAACAACAGCTAGGATCTGTGATTGCTTTACAACTGTCAGCAATAGCACTGCGACTGAATGCCAAAAATTCCTTGAAAGATATCCTGATGTCATTACGCCTAATGGATTTGATATCTCAATAGTGCCGGATAAGCAGTTTTTTGACAAACAACGAATGGCGGCACGACAAAAAATCTTCAAAGTAGTTGCAGCTTTATTTAACCAGCAATATCCAGAGGATAGCCTTTTAATAATCAAGAGTGGCAGATACGAGTTTAAAAATAAGGGCATTGATATCTTTATTGATGCGCTTGCAGAACTTAATTATCACCTTTCGCCCGATAAGCCTGTTATTGCCCTCATTTTTGTACCCGGTCATCATACCGGACCGCGCAAAGAACTGCTGGAACGTTTAACACAACCCGATTTAAATAATCCGCGTCCACAGGAAATATTGACTCATAACCTGCAGGGAATTGATGAAGACCCTATAATGCAACACATACAACAAGACAAGCTAAATAATAGCAGCGCAGATAAAGTAAAAGTTGTATTTGTACCTACCTATATGAACGGAAATGACGGCATTTTTAATCTTAGTTATTATGAATTGCTAATAGGCTTTGATATGGCCATATTTCCATCTTATTATGAACCATGGGGCTATACACCTCTTGAAAGCCTTGCATTTCATATACCTTCCATTACTACCAATATATCAGGATTTGGTGCTGCTATTAACAGTCTGTTTGACAATACCCGAAAAGGGATTCATATTGTCAATAGAACAGATGATAACGAACTGGAGGTTGTAAAAGCCCTAGCATCAGCGATTGAAGCGTTTTCAAAAAAGCCAGCCGCAGAGATTTTTGAAATAAGAGAAGATGCTTACAATATCAGCCTGGAATTTCTTTGGAGCAAACAGTTTAAGCAATACGAAAAAGCATATGATATCGCTTTACGCAAAAGCCTGCAAAGAGAAGCGCTATACCGAAATAAGCCGCAGGCCGGCCCTGTTACCATTGCTGAAATTATTGAAACCAAACCGCTGTGGAGAAGTCTCCTGATCCGGACAGAAATACCGGAACAACTTGCTGCATTACAAAAACTAAGCAGAAACCTTTGGTGGTCTTGGGATAAAGAAGCAACTGAACTCTTTGAATCCATTGACAAAGTGCTATGGAAAAAGTGTCACAATAATCCTATTGCACTGCTGCAATCACTGGATTACGCCACATTAAAAAGAATGGAAAGCGATTCAGGGTTTGTGTACAGACTTAATGCAGTAGCAGAAAAGTTTAATGTATATATGCATGCAATGCCTGAGGCAAGTAGTCCGCAAATTGCCTATTTCTGTATGGAATATGGTCTGATCAATAACCTTAAGATATATTCCGGCGGCTTAGGCATATTAGCGGGCGACTACCTGAAAGAAGCAAGCGACAGGAATCTACCAATAACGGGCATTGGGCTTTTATATAAAAACGGATATTTCAAGCAAAGCCTATCCGTGCGCGGTGAGCAATTAACCGAAGCTGACCCGCTCGACTTTAGCACCCTACCAATAGACCTGATAAATGATAAATCAGGGCAGCCACTAAAAATACCTTTTGTCTTTCCCGGGCGTACCGTATATGCACAAGTATGGCGTTTGCCGGTAGGAAGAGTGTCACTATACTTGCTGGATACCTTTATAGATGATAACAATGCTGAGGACAAGCTTATTACCGCTCAACTATATGCTAATCCACAGGAGAATCGACTAAAGCAGGAGATATTACTAGGTGCAGGCGGTGTACAGGCATTACGCGCGTTAGATATAAAGCCAGACGTATATCACTGCAACGAGGGACATGCCGCCTTCCTGGGCTTTGCAAGATTGTACAACTTAATTCATGAGTACAACTTATCATTCGAAGAAGGCTTTGAGGTGGTCCGTGCCAGTACACTTTTTACTACTCACACTTCATTACCTGCAGCAATAGACAAATTCAGTGAAGAGATGTTGCGTACCTACTTTGCCCATACGGCACAGCAGTTCAACGTAAGCTGGGAAACAATGATGACCCTAGGACGGGTAAACGATAGCCCCAGCGAGCAATTTTCCATGACTACACTGGCAGCCAAGCTTTCGCAGGAAGTAAATGCAGTAAGCAGAATACATCGAACCGTTTCCTGCAACCTATTCAACCCTATCTGGCCAAACTATATGCCTGAAGAGCTGCATATAGGTTATGTAACTAACGGCGTACATTATGCAACATGGGCAGCAAGAGAATGGCAAGAGCTTTACGAGAAAATTTTTGGCGATAAATTTCTTGATGCAATCAGCGATACTACTTTATGGCAAAAGATTGCTGAAGTGCCGGATGAAGATATCTGGAAAATAAGACAAAAACTAAAACGTAAACTGCTTGATTCGGTTAAGGAGCGATTAGCCGAGCTGTTTGCATCCCGGCACGAAGGACCGCGCAAGCTGGCAGAAGCTATAACCAATCTTAATGAACATGCTTTATTAATTGGCTTTGCCCGCCGCTTTGTAAGCTATAAAAGACCTGACCTTCTGCTACGAGATCTCCGTAAGCTTGCCACGCTTATCAACAATAGCGAAAAACCAGTGCTACTCTTCTTCTCCGGGAAAGCACATCCCAGTGACCAAAGCAGCATAGAATTGGTAAAAACTATAGTTGCCGTTACTGATATGCCAGCGTTTAGAAACAAGATATTCTTCCTGGAAGATTATGATATCAACCTCGCAAAGCTGCTTATGCAAGGGGTAGATCTTTGGATAAATGTACCTAACAGGCAAATGGAAGCGTCAGGCACCAGCGGCAT
>JBQCEX010000285.1:0-4619 GCA_051959855.1 Flavipsychrobacter sp.
CAGAGCGGTTTCTTCGAGAATACAGATATAAGCTATGACCAGAAGCATACGATGGTGCGCATGCGGCAGGTGAACAAGCAGATACTGCGCGTATATGCATCACCTGAGATAATGGAAATGGCGGAGCGCTGGGCTGCTGCCAATAAAGCCATTATAACCACCAGCAAAAATGATAAGATAGAAGCTGAAGTGCCAGATGGGGACAATACCTACAAGGTGGCGCTAAGGCAGAATGAAGAAAGATATTTTGACACCTCATGCGGGTGCGATGAAACGAAATACCCGCTGTGCGTGCATAAGACTACTCTATTCCTACAGGTATTGAATAACTACGGGCCTCAATACTTCCAGGGGATGAAGGACTGGGACGAGCAGAAAAATAAGCTGCTAAGCCTGTATGGCTACAGCCTGAACGATGACCTGACCAACAAGTTCGCATTTACTTATGAAAACGGGAAACCATTTCTACGAGTACTTGATCCCAGCATAAAACGTGTTAATGCACCGATCAGTACCACAAGCAGATCAGTAGCGGCAGCAAAACCAAAACCAGAGGAGAAAGAAGAAACAGTAGTAGTTGAAAACCTGAAGCACCTGGGTATAGTACTGGATGCACAGGTGAGCTGGTATCCGTTTGTGCATATAATGCTGGTGAGCGGCTACACGGATGAGGAGCAGAAACGTTTTATAGATGGTATAGACAAGCTGGAATTATCGCAGTTTGTGAACCCATTGCAGTTTTTTGATAATGAGCGTGAACTGATACCCATCATAAGGAAGTTCAGCCCGGATGAAATACTAAAATACCTAAAGAAGAACCTGCCCTTTGGTGATTTTTTAGATGAATATACTGAGGTACTAAAAGAGCAGCCAAGCAATGAGGTAAAGGACCAGGTGTGGGAATATTTATTACCAAAATACCATAAGCTGTTTGAACGGTTCAGCTCTTACCCGCTTTGCTTCCTGAGGGAGGCGGGGACCAGCCTGGCTTCGACTACATTGCAAGCGATAGAATTTGCACCAAGGTCAATACATCCACAAATAAATGTAGCGAAACGTGGTGACGAATATGTGGCCTCACTGGCGTGGGAAATAGAAGGCAGATTAGTTGAACATAAAGAAATGAAGCAGCTGAACCCTGCTTTGTTGCAATACGAGTATCGTGTTTTCAGCATAGGGAATGCACATGAGCTGCAAATAGCGGAGCAGTTTATGCCGATAGGTGAGATAGTGCTAAATGCTGAAGCATGGCCGAACTTCCTCGAAAATACGCTGATGGGTTGGAGCAAAAATGTACATGTACATTTTGATGATGCCCTGGTGCAAAACGTAGATAAAACAAAACCTACCTACCATCTGTACCTGCAGGAACGCGAACAGATGCTGATATTGCAGCCTGCATTTTCCTATAACGGTATAGAAATAAAATGGGGCTTTTTTGGCGATGTGATACAGCCGCAGAATGGTGTGGTGAAAATAGTGCAGCGTAATGAGGCGGCAGAGCAGGAATTCATACAGATGCTGCGCAACCTGCATAGCGATATGCAGCAAAACCTGAAGGATCATTTCTTTTATCTGCCCGGCAATACGGTACTGGCCAATAATTGGTTCTTCCGCTTTACGGATGTGATGCGCGAGTGGAACGTGGAGCTGTTTGGTTTCGAGAAATTGCGCAATCTGCGTATTAATACACATAAGCCAGATACCCATGTACATGTGAGCAGTGGCATAGACTGGCTGGATGCAAGTGTGGATATCACATTCGGCGACCAAACAGTGTCGATAGCAGAGGTGAAAATGGCATTGGCACAAAAGCAAAATTTTGTGCGACTTGGTGATGGATCAATAGGTTTGTTGCCGGAAGAGTGGTTGAAAAAATACTCGCTGCTGCTGAAGGTGGGTGAAGCTAAAGGCAATAAACTGCGTCTTAAAAAATTCCATTTCAGCGTGCTGGATGAACTGCTGGCGGAAGTTGATGAAGAGGCACTGCTGCAGGAACTGGAAGAGAAAAAAGAAAAGCTGAACAACATAGTAAGTAATGATTTTAGCGGCATAAAGCCACCTGCACAGCTTTCTGCGCAGCTAAGGCCGTACCAGTTAGCCGGCTTCCAATGGCTGCTATTCCTGAAAGAGGCCGGATGGGGCGGCATTCTGGCAGATGATATGGGTCTTGGTAAGACAGTGCAGACTCTGACATTTTTCCAGCATTATAAGAATGAAAATCCAGATGCAAAATTCATGGTGGTATGCCCTACTACACTGATGTATAACTGGGAAAATGAAATAAAGAAATTCACGCCAGAGCTTAGTCATTTCATACATCATGGATCTAAGCGCACGGCTAATAAGGAATTCTTTGACGATTATGACGTGACCATAACCACATATGGTACCATGCGTAGCGATATAAAAATGTTCAAGGACATTCCATTTGACTATGTGGTGCTGGATGAATCACAATCAATAAAGAACCCACAATCGCAGGTGGCTAAGGCATCTTTACTGCTGAACGCGAAGAACCGACTGGCACTGAGTGGTACGCCTGTGCAGAATAATACTTTTGATCTGTATGCGCAGATGAACTTCCTGAACCCAGGTATGCTAGGCAGCAGGGAATTCTTTATGAATGAATTTGCCAACCCGATAGATAAATTCCAGGAAGATGAAGTGAAGCAGCAATTGCGCAAGCTCACCTACCCCTTCCTGTTAAGACGCACAAAGGAACAAGTTGCAAAGGACCTGCCTGAAAAGACAGAAACAATACAATACTGCGAGATGGGGCCTGAGCAGCGTAAGATATATGATGCCTACCGCAATGCTTACAGATCGCAGATATTGGGGATGATAGATGAACGAGGAATAGAACGCTCGCAAATGCACATATTGCAAGGGCTTACCAAACTGCGCCAAATATGTGACTCACCAGCCATACTGAATGAGGAAGAAAAATTCCATAACTACTCCATAAAACTGGAGGAGCTGACACGTGAGATAAATGAGAACGTGGGTAACCATAAGGCGCTTATCTTCTCACAGTTCCTGGGCATGTTGGCCCTGATACGTGCGGAACTGGAAAAGAAAGGTATTCCATACGTATATTTTGATGGCGGCACCTCATCTAAAGAACGTGAAAGGGCAATACAGGAATTTCAGCACAATGATGACTGCCGCGTGTTCCTGATATCGCTGAAGGCGGGTGGTATAGGGTTGAACCTTACGGCTGCCGACTATGTATATATAGTAGACCCATGGTGGAACCCTGCAGTAGAACAACAAGCCATAGACCGTACGCACCGTATAGGGCAGACTAAGAACATTTTTGCCTATCGCCTGATATGTAAGGATACGATAGAAGAAAAGATGCTGCAGCTGCAGGAACGTAAACGTGCGCTGGCCAGCGACCTGGTATCAGACGATAATGCATTCCTGAAACGATTGACGAGGGATGATATTGCTTTCCTATTCAGTTAGTGGCCTATTGGGGGTAACCAAGGCATGATTTTTAAGTGTTTTTAAAAAATCTAAATCATGTCACAACAAAATGCTTCAGACCGTAAGAAGGCTTACGATGAACAAGACAAAGAAATAACTGAGCTGCAGCAGAAATATAATGTAGATGCGCAGGAAGTGCTGAATGCTGTGATAGCAGCAGACAATGATCTAAAAAAGGCAGAAGAATACCTGAAAGAACGCACAACAAAAAGATAGTTAGCATTTTGAAATAAAAAGGTCGCCTCATCATTACAATAATGAGACGGCTATTTTTTGTTATAAGCTAACAATGATATTTTTGTACAAATAACAGATATGGTTGGAAAAGTATCAGTAATTGTTTTTTTAATCTGCAGTATATTTTTCTGTGCTTGTTCAGGAGGGATGCAGGAACCGCCATCACGCGCAGAAGTTGATTCACAGGTAAATGCACGTGTAAATGCACTGCAACTGCAAATGCAGGCAAAGAATGATTCTATCATTAATGCCATGGCTAAACACCGAGCTGATTCAATATTGGCTACCATGAAAAGCCAGGCGGCTACAACCCCGCAAAACGGTAAATAATAAAATAATAGTATCTTACTACTGCTATTACTAAAAGCAGTATGGCTCAGAATACTGAAATAAACAATACTTTTGTTCACACAAAACTGAAAGCAAATGAAAAAAAGGTCACTTTTATTATTAGGAGTAGGCATGCTGGCTTTATACTCATGTAACTCAGGCAACAATGCTGCCTCTGAACAAGCAAAACAAGACTCCATAGCTAATGCTGCAAAAGTGCAGGAAGCTGCAGCAGCACAGGCAAGACAGGATTCTATAGTGAATGCAGCTAATGCACAAACCCAGGCTGCGCAGGCACAGGCCGATTCTCTGAAAGGTGCTATGGCACAGAAAGAAAAAGAAGGTACTAAAACTGTTATAGTACACGAAAAAGAACATCACCACACTTCCGGCTCAAAGGAAACTACGCCTGCTCCTACGCCAACACCAACAACAAACAAATGGCAACAGGGCACCAATACAAACACTAATACAAATCAGACTGCCCCGACGACAAATAAATGGGGTAAATAACTAAAATATAATAAAATAAAAAAGGCTGCATTAGCAGCCTTTTTTAT
>JBQCEX010000286.1:0-2814 GCA_051959855.1 Flavipsychrobacter sp.
TATCACCTATTACCTCTTCCATTATATCCTCAAGGGATATAATGCCTGAAGTACCGCCAAATTCATCTACTACTATAGCAAAGTGTATTCGTTTCAGCTGAAATTCTTTCAGCAGGTCTTCTATCAGCTTACCCTCATGCACAAAGTAGGCTGGGCGTATCAGTATATGCCAGTCAAAATCATCTTGTTCTGAGTAGGGCAGAAAGTCCTTGGTGTGTATCATACCTGCCACTTTATCCAGGCTTTCTTTATATACCGGCAGTCGGGAATACCCGCTTTCTATGCAAAACTGCTGCACTTCGGGAAAAGTCATTTCGTAGTCCAGCGCACTCACGTCCATGCGTGTGTGCATTACCTGTCGCACTGTTATATTCCCGAACTTCAGTATGCCCTTGAAGATGTTTACTTCCTCCTTGGTAGCGGTATGGCCTACTGTCAGCTCTATGGCGTGTTCAAAGTCTTCACTGCTTATATTGTTGGACTGTTTAGTGCCCAATCTACCTTCTATAAAGCTGGTAGAAGACACCAGCATTTTGCTCACTGGCCTGAAGATATTCAGCAATACTTTAAGCGAAGGTGCTGAGAATAACGCCATCCGCATATTGTTCTGAGTAGCATATACTTTGGGCAGCACCTCGCCAAATAATACCAGCAGGAAGGTAACTACTACCACCTGCACTACAAATGATAATACCGGGCTTACGCTTGGGTTAATAAATTGTTCTACCAGTACATTGGTAGATATAACTATGGCTATGTTTATGAAGTTATTGGCCACCAGTATAGTTGCCAGCAGTTCTTTCGGCTGGTCCAGCAGTTGTACTACCTGCCTGGCGGCTGGCCGCTCGTTCGATTTTAGGTAGTTGACATCTTTCGCAGTCAGTGAAAAAAAAGCTGTTTCCGCGCCTGCTGTTATAGCAGTCATCAGCAGCAGTATCAGTATTAGAATGATGAGTATGGTGACATTTGATGCAGAAAATGTTCCGCTATGAGCTGCTTGTAGTAATAGTGCTGTCAGTTTCGTCCCGCCTTCAGGTGTACTTTCCAAAATGCTTTCTATTTGGTGAACGTATCAAAATTAAAGAAAGGAATGCTAATCAATAAAGCAATCCTTTCATTTCTTTAAAAAATTCTAATATTTAATATTAAAACGGTAAATCGTCTTTCGTCACCGGCCCGGTAGTACCGGCATCGTAATTAATATCCGGGTTACTGAATCCGTTTAGGTCTGCATTATCTGCTACATGGTCAGTACCTCCTTCTTTTCTTTTATCCAGCATCACCAGGTTATCTCCCACTATTTCAGTGCTAAAGCGTCGGTTCTTATCCTTGTCTTCCCAGTTTCTTGTGCGCAGCCTGCCTTCTATAAACACCAGGCTGCCTTTGTGCAAATATTTCTGGGCCAGCTCCGCCAATCCTCTCCATAATACTACTGTGTGCCACTCTGTTTGCGATACCAGGTTACCATTTTTATCCTTAAAGGTTTCTGTGGTGGCCAGCGGAAATTTCGCCACTGCTATATTTCCTTCCAGGTACTGCAGGTCCGGGTCTCTTCCAAGATTTCCAATCAGCATAACTCTATTAACACCTCTCATGTCAAGATTAATTTATCAATTAATAAAAAATTATAACCTTTAGCTTGTTTAAAAGTATAATTTTTTTTCTAAAAAAGAAACTACCGTTTTTGGGAATGCGTAATTTTTTAACTCATTTATAGCAACCCAGTTGCCGCCCGCTACAGGTACTTTTATTTCACTGTTTAGCTGCAGGCTGAAGAAGTGTGTTTCTATCAGTTGGTGGGTTAGTCTTTGGGTCAAAAAGCCCTCATATACTGGCTCTCTGCTGTTCTTATTTGCAAAGGTGTATTCGCTTTTTTGCTGTAGTGTATCAGTTCTCAGCGACTGCTCTGCTTCTATCAGGTAGGGCTCGTGCAGATTTTCCCATATATCTTTACCTGGGCGCTTGCGTATCCATATTTTATCATTTGCCTGCAGTATTATATAGTGGAAATATCGTTTGCGCACTTGCAGCTTTTTGCTTTTCACCGGTAGCAGACCGGCCAGCTGCTGTTTGTATGCTATACAATGTTGCTGCAGGGGGCATTCATTGCACTTGGGTTGCTGGGGGGTACATACTGTTGCTCCCAGGTCCATTATCGCCTGGTTATAGGCGGCGCTGTCCTCGGTGTATAATAGCTCCTGCGCCAGTTGCTGAAATGTTTTCTTCCCTTCCGTAGTATCAAACGGGGTATCTATGCCAAAATACCTGCTCAGCACTCTATATACGTTCCCATCTACCACTGCATGTGGTAAGCCGTATGCAAAAGAGGAAATAGCAGCAGCTGTATAGGGCCCTATGCCTTTCAGTTTAATAATTTCTTCATAGCTATCCGGGAAATTACCATTCAGTTCATGGCCAATATACCTTGCTGTTGCCAGCATATTTTTACAGCGATTGTAGTAGCCCAACCCTTGCCATAGCCTGAAGGCTTCTTCATCTTTTGCATTGGCCATATCTTTTATGGTCGGGTAGGCGGCGGTAAAGCTCAGGTAGTAAGGTAGCCCCTGTTGCGCACGGGTCTGCTGCAGTATTATTTCAGATAGCCATATTTTATAGGGGTCTTTTTCTTCCTTCCAGGGCAGGCTGCGTTCATTGCTTGTCTCATGCCAGTTGATCAGCGCCTTTGTAAAAAAGCCCTTCTTTCCTTTGCTCCATTCCATGCTGCTGCAATTTACATATTGCTCTTAATAAAAATTCATTGCTGCACAGGCCGCAAATCCTGCCTAAATGTGCTACTTTTGCGCCACAATTTCC
>JBQCEX010000287.1:0-6370 GCA_051959855.1 Flavipsychrobacter sp.
TATGATGTGCGCACTACCTATGGCAGTACCCTGAAAGAAAGGCCCCTGATGCCAAAGAACAGGGCATTCATGAACCTGGACTATGCCACTAAGCACAACTGGAAATTTGACTATACGATACAGTGGATAGGCCAGAAAAGAATACCTGCCCTTGACAATGGCAATATGAGTGAAACGTACTCGCCATCTTATATACAGATGAATGCGCAAATCTCTAAGACATTGAATCGGAGTTGGGAAGTGTACCTGGGCGGAGAGAATCTGACGAACTATATGCAACGCGACGCAATAGTTGCAGCAGATAGTCCTTTTAGTGAAAACTTTGATGCCTCGATGATATGGGGACCTGTGATGGGGCTGAATGTATATGGCGGTTTCAGGTATAAGATAAAGTGAGCAAAAGAGTATAATGCTTTTCATTAGTTTTGCGCTGTTTATGAGGATATTAATGGTGTGCCTGGGCAATATATGTCGCTCGCCAATAGCAGAGGGCGTATTGCAGCACAAGGCAAGACAGCAGGGACTTAGCTGGACAGTGGAATCGGCAGGCACGGAATCGTATCATGTGGGTGTGGCGCCGCACAGGTTCTCGCAGAAGGTATGCCTGGCAAAGGGCATAGACATATCGGGCCAGCGGGCGAGGCGCTTTGTAAAGGCAGACCTGCTGAAGTATGACAAAATATATGCAATGGCAGCAGACGTGCTGGAGGAGATAAAATATATAGGTGGGAAGGCAGACTACAGCAATGTAGGCCTCTTCCTGGATGAGCTGAACCCGGGAGGCAACGAATCGGTGCCTGACCCATGGTACGGCAATGAGGACGGCTACATGCCGGTATATGAAATGATAGAACGCTGCTGCGATGCGATAATAGCAAAATACAAACACGACAATGAGTAAACCATCCATACCACAGGGCACACGCGATTTCTCGCCTGCAGAGGTGCGCAAACGCCAGTATATATTTCACACACTGCGCAACATATTTGAGCTGTATGGCTTTCAGCCGCTGGAAACACCGGCCATGGAAAACCTGCTGACGCTGACAGGCAAGTATGGCGAAGAAGGCGACAGGCTGATATTTAAGATACTGAACAATGGCCTGCACGAAAAGAAGGATGCCGACAAAGCAAAGCTGAACGAGGAATGGGCAAAGGTGCTGTCAAAGCCTTATTCATCGCCTGTGGTAACGGAACGCGCATTGCGCTATGACCTGACGATCCCCTTTGCTCGCTACGTGGTGATGAACCAGCATGAAATAGCATTCCCCTTTCGCAGGTACCAGATGCAGCCTGTATGGCGTGCAGACAGGCCGCAGAAAGGCCGCTATCGCGAGTTCTGGCAATGTGATGCGGATGTGGTGGGCAGCACATCGCTGATAAATGAGGCGGAACTGCTGTGCATATACCAGGGGGCTTTTCACCAATTGGGATTGCCGCAGGTAGCTATAAAAATAAACAGCAGAAAGCTGCTGGCGGGCCTTGCAGAGATCTGCGGTATGCCGGAGCTGATGATGGAGATAACCATAGCGCTGGACAAGCTGGACAAGATAGGCTGGGATGGTGTGACCAAAGAGCTGCAGCAGCGTGGCATAAGCGAGGCAGGCATTGCACAGATAGCAAAAGTGATCAACCTGAAAGGAAATAATGAGGAGAAACTGGCAGGCCTGGCGGATATTATGAAGGACAGTGAAACAGGAACCCAAGGCATCAATGAGCTGAAACAAACACTGACCTATCACCAGCAACTGAAAAGTGCAGACTGGGGCAGCAATATAGAAGTGGACATAAGCCTGGCGCGCGGGCTGAACTACTATACAGGCGTAATAGTAGAAGTAGTATGCCGTGCAGTACAGATGGGTAGCATAGGCGGCGGCGGTCGCTACGATGACCTGACTGGCCTGTTCGGGCTGAAAGGCGTAAGCGGTGTAGGCGTATCATTCGGTATAGACCGTATATATGATGTGCTGGAAGAGCTGAAATTATTCCCTGAGCAACTGGCTACCGGTGCCGAGGTGATGCTGCTGAACTTTGGCGGCGAGAATGAGGCTTATGCATTAAGCATATTGCAGCACCTGAGAAACGTGGGTATAGCCGCAGAAATATATCCTGATGCGGCAAAGTTTGATAAACAGATGAAGTATGCGAACAAGCGCGGTATTGCCTATGTAATACTGCCGGGAGATGAAGAACGTGAACAACAAATGCTGAGCCTGAAGAACTTTAAGACAGGCGAGCAGCAGATGCTGAGCCTGGAGGCCTGTATTGCCACAATTAAAAACATATAGCTATGTGTGCTAAAAACATAAGCCGCTGTGCCTGGCCGGGCAATGATGAGCTGATGCAGCAATATCATGATGAAGAATGGGGTGTGCCCCTGTATGATGACAGGAAGCTGTTTGAATACATGATACTGGACGCCTTCCAGGCAGGGCTGAGCTGGAAGACGATACTGCACAGGCGGGAAGGCTTCAGAAAAGCATTCAGCAACTTTGATGTGAAGAAAGTGGCAAAGTATGATGAACAAAAAGTTGAAGAGCTGATGCAGGATACCGGTATTATACGTAATCGCCTTAAAATAACAGGTACCGTAACAAACGCGCAGCTATTTATAGGCCTGCAAAAAGAACATGGCAGCTTTTCCCAATACATCTGGCAGTTTACGGATGGTAAGCCTATAGTGAACAAGTGGACAGGTATGGGACAAGTGCCGGCCAAAAGCAGCGAAAGCGACGCCATGAGCGCTGCACTGAAAAAGCTTGGATTTAAGTTTGTGGGCTCTACTATATGCTATGCCTTTATGCAGGCAGCAGGCATGGTAAATGACCATGTAGTGGACTGCTTCAGGCACAAGCAGGTGCAAAAAGAAGGCCGCCCCTAAGAGGCAGCCTTGCTTTTACTTACTAAATATATTGGAGATTAGTTCTTCCAGAAAGAAGGACAACGACCTTGCAGGTAATCAGAGAAATTGCCGAAAGCACGCAGATACATAGCTACCGTAATGCCGCCAAACCAATACCAGTCATTTGATTTGCTATCACCACGCTGGAATTTATAGTCGGGGTAGTTGCCATCCCAGCCACGAGTCTGGTTGCCGCGGTAAGACATCTGCACAGCAAGCTTGCTCTTGTAAGCCATGAGGGTGTCAAGGTTTACGTAAGATTTGCTCACGTCATCCAGGTAGTCTGTATTGGTGTAGCGGAAGCCCAGTTCAGCAGAGATAACGAAAGTCTTGCCGATCAGGAATTTCATACCGCCACCTATTGGGAATGCAACATTAACCAGGTTGTATTGCTTGCGATCAGGATACGCAGGCAGACCTTCGCCTTCTGTGCTTAAAGCACGCAGGAATGTCTTATTGCCATAAGGATCGGTAGCATAAGGATCGAAATAAAATACTGCGATGCCGCCAAAGATATATGGAGTCACCTTCATGCGATCTATATCAATAGGCAGGAAGTTGAGCTCGAGGCCACCATGAAACTCGTATATGTCAGAAGCAAAGCTGAGGTTACGCGCTTTATTGGCTGCAATATCAGACAAGCTATCGGCTGCAGTTACAGAGGCATAAGAGGCGCCAAAGCGCAACCCGATATGAGGGCTCATAAAGTACTTGTAAGATATGCCTATCATGGGTTTGTATCCGTAACTAGGGAACACCTGGTCTTGCAGGTCTCCGTAATAGTTGGCCACACCCGCTGTAATACCTAACTCATGATGTGCCTGTGCGAATGAGCACAGAGGAAGGAGCAGCGCTAAGGAGAGTAATATTCGTTTCAAGGCCTTAAATTTTGTTAAAAACAATACAAGTCGAAAGATAAAAACAATTTTTGAAAAACAAAACCTGTCACAAATACATTTCAATAATGAATATTTAATGAAAGTTAAGTAATAAATGCGATACATGAAATAATACAAACAGGTATTTGCATTGAAGGATATGCAGCATAAGTGTATTTTTGCCGCAATTATATAAATACCATGAACTTAATAGCAGATCTGCAGGAAAGAAAGCTGGTGCAGGACATGACGCCGGGAACAGAGGAACAACTGAGCAAGGAAATGACCAGTGGCTATATAGGATTTGACCCTACGGCAGACAGCCTGCATGTGGGCAGCCTGCTGCCAATAACCCTGCTGATGCGCCTGCAACGGGCCGGCCACAAGCCATTTGCGCTGGTGGGCGGTGCTACAGGGATGATAGGCGACCCATCAGGCAAGTCGGCTGAACGCAACCTGCTGGATGCTGAAACCATACAGCGCAACTGTGACGGTATAAGGAAACAACTGGAAAAGTTCCTGGACTTTGATGAAAGCAAGCCTAATGCTGCGGTAATGGTAAATAACTATGACTGGTTCAGGGATTACCATTTTCTTGATTTTATAAGGGAGGTAGGTAAGCATATAACCATCAATTACATGCTGGCAAAGGACTCTGTGCAGAAACGCCTGGAGACGGGATTGTCGTTTACTGAGTTTACTTACCAGCTAATACAGGGCTATGACTTCTACTACCTGAACAATACTTACAATGTAAAGTTGCAGATGGGCGGTGCGGACCAATGGGGTAATATACTTACCGGAACTGAACTGATACGCCGTAAGGGTGGGAGCGAAGTTGCAGCGTTTACTTCGCCGCTTATTACAAAGGCTGATGGCAGTAAGTTCGGCAAGAGCGAGGGTGGCAATATATGGCTTGACCCTGAGCGCACATCGCCCTACCAGTTTTACCAGTTCTGGTTAAAACTGCCCGATGCAGAGGCTGAAAAAATGGCTTATATATTCTCATTTAAGCCGGTAGCAGAAATCAAAGAAATAATAGCAGAGCACCAGGCTGCGCCGCACCTGCGCAAGCTGCAAAAAGCGCTGGCAGAAGAATTGACTATTATGGTGCACAGTGAAGAAGACCTGGCTTTTGCACAAAAAGCTTCTGAGATATTATTTGGCCAATCGACAGTAGATGCCTTAAGAGGGCTGAATGAGAAGCAATTGCTTGAAGTGATGGAAGGCGTGCCGCAGGTGACTGCAATAAAAGATATACTGAATGAGGGGGCAGATATTATCAGCTTCCTGGCTGAGCACGGCGTATTGCCATCGAAAGGGGAGGCCCGTAAGCTGATACAAAATGGCGGCATCAGCATAAATAAGGAGAAGGTAACGGCTACCGACTTTAAGCTGCTGCATGAACACCTGCTGAATGACCGCTACATGCTGATACAGAAAGGTAAATCAAACTACACATTAGCGATATTTAATTAAGAATTTGCAAGGCGGGAAAGTGGTAAATTTGAAGTACATGTCATCTCGGTTTCTCCGCAATGTATTGATAGCAATAGGACTGATAGCAGCAACGCTACCGGCATTCTACTGTAACAGCCCGAAGAACAATGCAACTGTAGCGGAAGAGAGTTCTCCCTGGAAGAATGTGTATGATACCAATGCGCACTATGTGGGTATGCAAACCTGCCGTACCTGCCATGAAAGTGTTTACCAGACATTCATACAAACAGGTATGGGACAGTCCTTCGGATTGGCAACAAGGCAGAAGTCGGCAGCAGATTTTTCTCCGGCACATGCGCTGGTATATGATAAAGACCTGGATTTTTACTATAAACCGTACTGGCAAAATGATTCGCTATATGTAATGGAGTTTCGCGTGGAGCATGGCGATACGGTTCATAAGCGCATACAGAAGATCAATTATATAGTAGGTTCGGGCCAGCATACCAATTCACACATCTTTAATCAGAATGGTTATCTGTACCAGGCGCCGATTACCTTCTATACACAAAAGCATCAATGGGACCTGGCACCGGGATTTGAAAAAGGTGCCAGCAGCAGGTTTCAGCGGAAGATAGAAATTGAATGTATGAGCTGCCACAACGGCTACCCTGAGTTTGTAAGCAATAGTGAAAACAAATACACTGCGCTGAAAATGGGTATAGACTGTGAGCGTTGCCATGGGCCGGGTAGCCTGCATGTGGCAGCCAAGCAGGCGGGCGATATTGTAGATACATCGAAAGGACCGGACTATACCATTGTCAATCCCAGGAGATTGAGTACAGAACTGCAAAACAATGTGTGCCAGCGTTGCCACCTGCAAGGCATAGCTGTGCTGAATGACGGAAAGACGTTTTTTGACTTTCATCCGGGCATGAAGCTAAGCGAAGTGATGAATGTCTTTATGCCGGAGTATGAAGGTGCGCAGGATAAGATGATCATGGCAAGCCATGTGGAGCGTATGAAGAAAAGCAGGTGCTATATTGAGAGTGGAAAGATGAGCTGTATCACCTGCCACAACCCGCATGTGAGTGTGCGATTCACACCGAGGTCGCAATTCCTGAATGCGTGCCAGAGCTGCCACGGTGCC
>JBQCEX010000288.1:0-2792 GCA_051959855.1 Flavipsychrobacter sp.
AGGTATAAAAGGGTATAAATGGTTCTGAGGAGGTATGGCCAGGTAATAGAACGGTATATCCAGGTATAATTTACTGGGTAATTATACCTTAACTGTTTCACTCGTTTTTAAATTATTGGTATAGCTATGTCAGCAAGCTCCATAGCAGGGATATTAAACAGCGTCATTAAGAACTTTGTTTCTTTTTCCCAAACGGAAAAACAGCAACACCTGCAAGATACTATTGTGATACAGGCGAAAACAAATAAACATATCCACAATCATATTGACGAACATATGTTGCAATTGGAATTCTTCTATCGCAATTAGGAAATGAACATTATTTTTATGAAATGAAATTTCGCCATCTCTTTATTGCCGGCTTACTTCTAAGCACTAGCAGCCAGGCACAGCAAGATTCGCTCATGTTCAGAAAAATAGCCGATGAAATTTTATTGCGTGGTACCTGTTATGAAAATCTGCATGTACTATGCAAGACGGTGGGCCATCGCCTGGCCGGCTCGGCAGAAGCCGCCAAAGCTGTGGAATGGGGAGAGAAAGCAATGGAAGCCACAGGTGCAGATAAAGTATGGCTGCAAGCCGCAGATGTACCACACTGGGTGCGCGGGTATGAAAACCTGCAACTGCAATATGGTAAAGGCAAGTACAAAACAGTAAAGATGCTTTCCCTGGGTAACAGCATTGGCACGGGCGGAAAACCGATAAATGCAGAAGTAGTAATGGTGAGGAACTTTGCGGACCTGAAAGCTATACCCGACAATGAAATAAAGGGAAAAATAGTATTCTTTGATTACCGTTTTCGTCAGGATTTCATCAATACCTTCGAAGGATATGGCGACGCAGTGCAATACAGAGCATTAGGGCCTTCTGCTGCTGCTAAAAAAGGTGCTATAGCAGTTATTATACGCGCCACCTCAACAGGTGCTGACGATGTACCACATACCGGCGCTACCCACTATATAGATACTATAAAGGCCATACCCGCAGTGGCCGTAGGCAACTATACCGCAGACACGCTTGAGGCTGCCTGCAATGCAGGAACAGTACATGCCCGACTGGAATCGAACTGCCGCATGCTGCCTGAGCTTGTGCGCTCATACAACGTAATAGGCGAAATAAAAGGTTCTGAACATCCTGAAGATATAATAGTAGTGGGCGGGCACCTGGATTCATGGGATGTAGG
This sequence comes from Flavipsychrobacter sp., assembly GCA_051959855.1. GTDB lineage: Bacteria > Bacteroidota > Bacteroidia > Chitinophagales > Chitinophagaceae > SZAS-30. The sequence continues at coordinate 1,184 of JBQCEX010000288.1, forward strand.
TGAGGGTGCACATGATGACGGATCAGGCTGCGTACAGGCGATGGAAGTTTTGCGTACCATTAAAGCATTAGGCATACATCCTAAATGCACCATACGTGCAGTACTCTACATGAATGAAGAAAATGGCATGAAAGGCGGATTGGCCTACGGAGATTCTGCGCTGGCGAAACATGAAAAACATATACTGGCTATAGAAAGCGATGCAGGCGGCTTTTCGCCCAGAGGCATAGGCCTGGAAATGCCGGAAGCTAATAAAGAAAAGATAAGATACTACCGCAAACTATTTCTTCCATATGGCGTGTATGATTTTGAACATGAGGAAGGCGGTACAGATATAAGCCCGCTGGCAAAGCAGCATGTACCGTTGGCGGGACTATTACCCGATTCCCAACGTTATTTTGATGTGCATCATACCAATAATGATGTATTTGAAGCAGTAAATCACAGAGAGCTGGAACTGGGAGCAGTGGCACTTACGCAGTTAGCATACCTGGTAAGCGAGTACGATATAAAATAAAATGACTGAAATAGCTGATAGCAAAAACACGATAGCGCGAAAGCTGCTCCGAAGGCCATCGGCCGTGGTAGCCATCTGCATTATCCTGTTTACCTGCCTGCTTGCAATATTCGCTTACCTGGTGGTACCGGACAGTACGCCCTATGCCAACCGTATGATAGTAGAGCTGGGTGCTAAACAACCCGGTTTTACGAAGCAATTACTTCTAGTACCCAAAAGCACCAAACAGCAAAGACAATCGCGGATATTTGAATGGTTCAATGGTACTGCATCTGATTATGATGCTGTGCCTATAAATGCCTATTCATTTGAGGGCAATCATTTAATAGTTGCACACTATATAGATGAGGGCATGCAGGATACACTGAAGTATGCTATACAGAAATTGATACCCAAAGAAGCCGGGGAAAACATAGAAGCGCAGAAGAAATACTTAATAGACCACCAAATAGTACAGCGTCGCTTTTACCTGGGGACCGACAGATACGGAAGGGATATACTATCGCGACTGATAGTAGGCTCGAGAGTGAGCATAGCGGTAGGCCTGGTAGCTGTATTGCTGTCACTAACCATAGGGATCGTATTGGGTGCATTAGCCGGGTACTTTGGTGGCGTAGTGGACAATATGGTTATGTGGCTGATCAATATACTTTGGGCCATCCCCACCCTCCTATTAGTATTTGCCATTACACTCACCATTGGAAAAGGCTTTTGGGAAATATTTATTGCTATAGGACTCACCATGTGGGTAGGCGCAGCACGCCTGATACGCGGGCAAGTGCTGGTGCTGCGCGAAATGGAATATATAACAGCCGCTAAGACACTTGGCATCAGTGATATTCGTATTATCTTCAGGCATATCGTTCCGAATATAGCGGGGCCGCTAATGGTGATTGCAGCAAGCAATTTTGCTACCGCTATACTGATAGAGGCCGGACTTAGCTTTCTTGGCTTTGGTGTACAACCGCCCCACCCTTCCTGGGGGCTGATGATAAAAGAGCATTACAACTTCTTGCTTACAGATAGACCTTTGCTTGCCATTATACCGGGTATTGCTATTATGCTACTGGTATATGCTTTTAATATCTTAGG
>JBQCEX010000289.1:0-5816 GCA_051959855.1 Flavipsychrobacter sp.
GAAAAGCTGGCTGAGTTCATCACTGCGCGCTACAATGTGCCGGTTACGGTCACCCACCTCAACCGCGAAAAATGGCTGCGTGAAGAAAAAAGCAATACTGAAGTTCCCGAATAACCTAACTTTAATCATTACGCTTAAGTAATGAACAGGATAGACAGGATATCGGCTATACTTATACAGCTGCAATCGAAGAAGGTCGTAAAGGCCCAGGAGATAGCAGACAGGTTTGCCATAAGCCTGCGCACCGTCTATCGCGATATCAGCACGCTTGAGGAAGCTGGCATTCCCATTATAGGCGAGGCAGGTGTTGGCTATTCCATTATGGACGGTTATCGTTTACCACCTGTCATGTTTACTAAGGAAGAGGCCATTGCTTTTATTACTGCTGAAAAGCTGATAGAAAAATTTGCAGACAATGCCATAGATGCTCAGTACAAGTCTGCCATGTACAAGGTCAGGGCGGTGTTACGCTCTACCGAGAAAGAATTTGTCGAGCATCTGGATGAACGTATCGAAGCCCTGAAGTATAAAAACCTGCCCGACAGCGCTAAGGACAATGTACTTCAAACCATCCTCCGCAGCATTACCGAAAAGCGGGTATTGCATATGGAGTATTTTGCCTGGCACAACGAAAAGCTTAGCCAGCGCCATATAGAGCCTATAGGCGTCTGCCATGCCAACAACCATTGGCACCTTATAGCCTGGTGCCGGTTGAGAAAAGACTACCGCGATTTCCGCGTAGACCGCATTCGTGAATTAAAAATAACAGACCTGCCCTTCAAGGAGCCGGACCTATCATTAAAACAGTACTTGCAGCAGATAGCCGAAAAAGAAAAAATGGAAACAGTGACGGTGCTTTTCAGCAGGCACGTCATCAGGCACCTTACCGAGCAGAAATATTATTACGGTTTTGTGCAGGAAACAGATAGGGGTGACCAAGGCGTAGAAATGACTTTTTTATCCGCCTCACTGGAAGGCTTTGCACGCTGGCTGCTCATGTTCACCGTCTATGCAAAAGTCATTGCTCCTCTCGAGCTAAACACCCGCATGCGCGAGCTGACTGAAGAGCTGCAACAGCATTATAATTTATTCCAGCCGGCATAGCATTAGCTCATCAGCATATCATCACATCAGCTAATTTTTTTCTCCTCCTGCTGACATAAGGCTGTCACTACCCACTGCTACTTTTGAATTCGTAAACAGCAGCAACATGGAAACATTCTTCTTTCACCCCGGATTAATAGGCAAAATAATTGGTCGCCTGGCCAAGAAATTAATGCTCTACTGCTAATAGCCCTAAATAAAAAGGCCGGCGTTGTGGCCGGCCTTATCTTCATTATTTGTTCATCCGTTACGGATTAGGTGTTTCTTTGCGTGGGTTGCGTTCCAGCACCTCGTCTACCATACCATAGTCTTTCGCTTCCTGTGCGGTCATCCAGTAGTCGCGGTCACTGTCCTTTTCTACCTTGCTGAATTTCTGGCCGCTGTGGTTAGCTATTATTTCATATAGCTCTTTCTTCAGCTTGCCTATTTCGCGGGCAGTTATTTCTATATCGCTGGCCTGTCCTTCAGCACCACCCAGTGGCTGGTGTATCATTACACGGCTATGTTTCAGCGCGGTACGTTTGCCTTTGGTACCTGCACACATCAGCACGGCCGCCATTGATGCGGCTATACCTGTGCATATAGTACTTACGTCCGGGTTTATGATCTGCATAGTATCATAAATACCAAGACCGGCATATACGCTGCCGCCCGGGCTGTTGATGTACATCTGCACATCACGGTTGCGGTCAGTGCTTTCCAGGAACAATAACTGTGCGGTTACTATGTTTGCCACATAGTCGTTAATGGCCTCACCCATAAATATGATGCGGTCCATCATCAGGCGCGAGAACACGTCCATCGAAGCCACGTTCATCGGGCGTTCCTCAATGATATAGGGAGTAAGCGCATTCGGAACCTTTACTAATGAAGAAGTATAGCTGTCAAGAGCTAAACTACTGATGCCATGATGTTTAATGGCATATTTCCTGAACTCATTTGGATTCATAATTCTTATTTTGGGATGTTTAATAGTTCTTGGTTTTGGTAAAACAATTTTCAATCCATGTTAAATATAATGCCATTACGGCACATTGAATATGACAATTAGCCAATTTCACGATAAGACAATACTATAATTTCCTAATTTGCTGCCTAAACAGGTCAGTATCAATGGCAAAACTTACTCAGGCTGAGCTGCTTGAAATTTTCAATGCAGTAAAAAAAGAAATGAAGCCATATGAAAAGGGCGAGATAAAAGCCCGTATAGATATTGAGGGAAAATATGATTTGTGGTCTGAGAAGAAAGGCATCATAGCCCTTGGTAAGCCCCGCCCCGAAATGGCCTTTTCTACCGCCATTCTTCAGAGCAGTTATGTAGGCTTCTATTACATGCCCATATATTGCGTAGACTCACTGCGCGAAAAAATTTCCCCCGAACTACTAAAGCATCTCAAAGGCAAAGCCTGCTTCCACATTAAAACCACCGACCCCAAAATCATGTCCCATATTCGGGAAGCCATGAAGCTGGGTTATGAGGGGTATAAGAAATTGGGCTGGGTATAGGTCATTAAGTGAATAACGGGCTTGCAATGATCAGCAAGCCCGTAATATTCTAATTTCCGTAAATGATAAATCTTCTATCTTAGCAGCATAGAAGCGGAAGTAGCTCAGTTGGTAGAGCGTCAGCTTCCCAAGCTGAAAGTCGCGAGTTCGAATCTCGTCTTCCGCTCAATAAAGGGGATGTAATAGCATTCCCTTTTATTATTGTACGGTTATCCGTGTTACTTTATTAGCTGTTACATCCGGACCCGCGGTTGTTATAAAATAGTTTCCAGGTTGAAGTATTGGGAAATCACAGGCAATCTTATTTGCTCCTGTTGTTAAGGCAAAGTTGGCATCAAACAATTTTCTTCCGTCAATTGAAAACAGGTGCACAGTCAGTTTAGAGCGCTCATTTGAATACAATTCAAAATATACTGTCGTTGAGCCTGTTCCGGAAAATAGTGTGGGATATACTTTTAATTCGCTATTACTTGCTGCATATGTAATTGATGATTTATATCCCGGATTGGCGGTATCGCATGGGGTAGGGTTTGTAAAAAATGTATCGGTTGTTAGCGCTATTGTAAACCTGCCGAAGTACGATATTTTTGAGTATGGAATAACTATTTGCGTAGGTACCGCTTTAGTAGCTGTAATTTCGCTGTCTAACACTCCACAAGTAATGCCACTTTGATTTGCTGCCAGTAGCCTGATGCTTTGAGTGGTACCTCCAAAATCGCTGAGTAAGGTATATGTTTCAAATGGCGATGTACCGCTTCTTACCAAATATTTTCTTTCATTAGTAGATGTAGCGCTTAACCAGTTATATTTTTTAAAAAATACCGGGGTACCATCAGGATTAATTTTAAGAATGGCATTGGATGCAGGCGCTAATCCGGAATTTTCCTCAGCAGCACATCCTATTATAAGATGATTGTCAGAAGTAGTTTTTATGCTGGATCCGTATGTATAGGATGCTCCAGGATAATTATAATATTTTGTAAAAAGATGTGTCAGGTTTAAATCAACATTAGTTATACCTATCAGGCTATATGGTGGACTAGCAATGAGTTTCTGATTGTTAATTTTATATACTATATATATTGAATCTGAATAAAGGGCCGCGTCCTGTAATTCCAAGCTTGAATTTCTAAGTCCCAATTTTTCATAGTTCTTCGTAATATTTCCATTATTATCAAATATCATAACAAACATCGTAGAAGTGTCCACACCTGTTCTGCTTATTTCATCACGATGGCCGGAAAGGAAATATGCATTATCTGATATTTTTATCAACGTACTTGGCGCTTCTTTTAGTATTGCATATGACGCACTTGCACGCCCGGTAGGAAGATATTTGTTGTTCCATATTAAATTGCCGTTGTCATCAATTTTAAAAATATTGATATAGGCATCTGAGGGAAAAGCAGAGCTAACACTTTCATTGCTTGGTGCTGAAATAATATAAACAGGTCTGCCTAAGCTATCTTCATTTTCTACTAAGCAAACTCTGGAAACACTATCTATAAAGTTGTTCGGCGGAAGCTTAGTATTGGTATTATAACCGAAGGTCCATACAATTGAACCTGAAGGTGTGAGTTTAGCAACAAACGGATTAGTTGGAATATTATTAACCAAGCTACCTATATAGCCTGCTACTATATAATAACCATTAATATTTTGTATAATCTTCTGTGCCTCCAGTGTTACTGTAGTTCCCGTAGTGGTATAGAAATATTCTTTTAGAAGAGTAGTAACACCGGAAGTATTTGTCTGTTGCAGAAAAAAATTGGGATAATACGGAGGATTGTTGGTAGTCAATTTTCCTAAAGCCATGGTACCGCCGTAGCTACTGATAATAAGGTCTCGTGGTATCCCAAAAACAGCCCCGCTAAAATTGTTGTAGATATACTTATTGTTGAATGTTTGCGCATTCGTATGTGAATGAATGCAGAAGCAAAGGCATAGCATGCCCAGGAATAATTTTTTCATAATGTGTATAATTTTTTAGGTAACTAAAGATACTTAATTACTTAATATCAATACACATCAATGATTATTTTTTTGTTACGCTTCTTCTTTTTTTGGTACTGTACGGAACACTACATCCCACAGTACAGAGCTTACACCAAAGCCTTTTTCGGGCACTTTGTAATGATGCAAATGATGATTGCGCCAAAGGGCCTTCATGAAGCGCGGTGGCGCAAAGGCATGGATGGCAAAGTGCATAGAGCCATACACCAGGTAGCCAAACAAAAAGCCCGGAAAAAAGGCAAATGAATGAACACCCATAATGCTATGCATGATAAAAAATATAAGGCTGGCTACAATAATGCTGGGCACAGGCGGCATGAACAACCGTTCCTGGTCGCGGGGAAACTCGTGGTGCACACCGTGCATGGTATAGACAAATTTCTTAGCACGTGGCCTCTCTACCACCATATGAAAAAGGTAGCGGTGCATTACATATTCAAACAAGCTCCAGAGAAGAGCGCCGAGCACAAACATCAGCACTTCGTGCCCTGCTGTCATAGCCTTGTAAGATACACCGTAGTAAAGCATGAAAATGATGACAGGGAAATACATACTGTATATGACTATGGGATGCGTCTTGGTCATGGTCTCCATGAACTCGCTCTGAAATAACCTGCCCTGTCCTTTATTCTTAATCTTATCGAAATGCATAATCTATTCAGTTTGTGTGTGCAAAAATAAAAAATGCGTTATTTCTGCTGCTGACCTTCGTCAGTTGTTTCCGGCTCATCGTCCATCAAAAAGTCTGCCGAAGAATTCTTTTTTACAACAATTTTATCCATCCACATCAGTAATGCCGGCTGCAAGGTAAGGTTGGTAACCATAGCCAGGAACAATGTCATAGATGTGAGATAACCTAAAGACTTTGTACCATCGAACTCTGACAGCATAAACACACCAAAACCTGCAATAAGGATGAGCGAAGTATATATGATACTCAGGCCTGTATCGTGTATGGTGCGACGCACAGTAGCGGCTATACTATCATCATGCCATGAAAGCTCTTGCTTGAAGTTTACCAGGAAGCGAATGGTAACATCAATAGTAATACCCAGCGCCACGCTGAATACCAGCACGGTAGATGGCTTAATGCGGATGCCCATCCAGCCCATAATGCCGGCCGTAATAAGCAGCGGAACTATATTAACCACTACAGATATGAGCAATATGCGCCATGAGCGGAACAGTGCCAG
>JBQCEX010000290.1:0-3186 GCA_051959855.1 Flavipsychrobacter sp.
AACACAATGGTGGATCAGCTAAACTCTTTCTCTTCTGAAGTGACCCGCGTGGCGCTTGAAGTAGGCACAGAAGGTAAGCTGGGCGGACAGGCCCAGGTAAAAGGTGTCGCCGGTACCTGGAAAGATCTTACTGACTCTGTGAACCAGATGGCATCGAACCTTACAGGTCAGGTGCGTAACATCGCGGAGGTAACAACAGCCGTGGCAAAAGGTGACCTTTCCCGCAAAATTACCGTGGACGTAAAGGGTGAAATATCAGAACTGAAGAATACGATCAATACAATGGTGGACCAGCTTAATTCTTTCTCTGCCGAGGTAACGCGCGTTGCGCGCGAAGTGGGCTCTGAAGGTAATCTGGGCGGACAGGCAGAATAGAAAGGCGTGGCTGGCGTTTGGAAGGACCTTACAGACTCCGTGAACCAGATGGGTAGTAACCTGACAGCACAGGTGCGAAACATTGCTGAGGTAACAACGGCTGTAGCAAAAGGCGACCTTTCCCGCAAAATTACCGTGGACGTAAAGGGTGAAATCCTTGAACTGAAAGACACCATCAATACTATGGTGGACCAGCTCAACTCGTTTGGCTCTGAAGTTACGCGTGTGGCCCGTGAAGTAGGTTCCGAAGGTAAGCTTGGTGGGCAAGCTACTGTGGAAGGTGTAGGTGGTGTATGGAAAGATCTTACTGATTCCGTGAACTTAATGGCTGGTAACCTGACGGCACAGGTGCGTAACATTGCCGATGTAACTACGGCGGTAGCGAACGGTGACCTTTCCAAGAAAATAACTGTGGATGTGCAGGGAGAAATATTGGAGCTGAAGAAAACAATCAATACCATGGTGGACCAGCTTAATTCCTTTGGTTCTGAAGTAACCCGTGTGGCGCGTGAAGTGGGTTCTGAAGGTAAGCTGGGCGGACAAGCTACGGTAAAGGGTGTGGGTGGCGTATGGAAAGATCTTACTTACAGCGTAAACCTGATGGCCTCTAATCTTACAAACCAGGTACGTAACATTGCAGAGGTAACAACAGCCGTGGCAAATGGAGACCTCTCTAAAAAGATCACGGTACCGGTAGAAGGTGAAATTCTTGAATTAAAGAATACGATCAATACCATGGTGGACCAGCTGAACTCCTTCGCTTCCGAAGTGACCCGTGTGGCGTTGGAAGTGGGCACAGAAGGTAAGCTGGGCGGACAGGCAAAAGTGAAAGGCGTAGGTGGTGTATGGAAAGGCCTTACAGACTCCGTGAACCAGATGGGTAGCAATCTGACTGCACAGGTGCGTAATATCGCAGAAGTAACGACAGCCGTTGCGAATGGTGACCTTTCTAAAAAAATCACGGTAAACGTACAAGGTGAAATCCTTGACCTGAAGAATACAATCAACACCATGGTGGACCAGCTGAACTCCTTCGCTTCTGAAGTGACCCGTGTGGCGCTGGAAGTAGGTACAGAAGGTAAGCTGGGCGGACAGGCTAAGGTACAGGGTGTTGGTGGAACATGGAAAGACCTTACCGATTCGGTAAACCAGATGGCCTCTAACCTAACAGCACAGGTACGTAACATTGCCGAGGTGACAACAGCGGTGGCAAAGGGTGACCTTTCCCGCAAGATTACAGTGGACGTGAAAGGTGAAATATCAGAACTAAAAAACACCATCAATACCATGGTGGACCAGCTTAACTCTTTCGGCTCTGAAGTAACGCGTGTGGCGCGTGAAGTGGGCTCTGAGGGTAAGCTGGGTGGACAGTCAGATGTACCGGGTGTAGGTGGTACATGGAAAGATCTTACAGACTCCGTGAACATTATGGCCTCAAACCTTACTAACCAGGTGCGTAACATAGCCGAGGTAACTACGGCCGTGGCGAATGGTGACCTTTCCCGTAAGATCGAAGTGGATGTAAAAGGTGAAATCCTTGAACTGAAAAATACCATTAACACCATGGTGGAACAGCTTCGTGCCTTCGCGTCTGAAGTAACCCGCGTGGCACGTGAAGTAGGTACGGATGGTAAGCTCGGTGGACAGGCACACGTACCGGGTGTAGCTGGTACATGGAAGGATCTTACAGACTCTGTAAACCAGATGGCGGGCAACCTTACTGACCAGGTGCGTAACATTGCCGATGTGGCGATAGCCGTGGCAAATGGCGACATGTCCCGAAAAATTACAGTGGACGTACGCGGTGAAATATTACAACTGAAAGAAACACTGAATACCATGGTGGACCAGCTCCGCGCCTTCGCATCAGAAGTAACGCGTGTGGCGCGCGAAGTAGGTACCGATGGCAAACTGGGTGGACAGGCATTCGTACCGGGCGTAGCGGGTACCTGGAAAGATCTTACAGACTCAGTGAATCAGATGACAGGTAACCTTACCAGCCAGGTGCGTAATATTGCCGAGGTGACAAAAGCCGTGGCCAGTGGTGACCTTTCCAAAAAAGTAACCATCGACGTAAAAGGTGAAATCTTTGACCTTAAGAACACGATAAATACGATGGTGGATCAGCTCAACTCCTTCGCCTTCGAAGTAACGCGTGTGGCACGTGAAGTGGGCACGGAAGGTAAGCTGGGTGGCCAGGCTGAGGTGAAAGGGGTGGCCGGTACATGGAAAGACCTTACCGACAGTGTGAACATGATGGCATCCAACCTCACCAGCCAGGTGCGCGGTATTGCTAAAGTGGTAACATCTGTGGCAACGGGTAATCTAAAACAAAAACTCTCCATCAGTTCTCGAGGTGAGGTAGCACAATTGACAGATACAATAAATGAAATGATCGATACGCTGGCTGTGTTTGCAGACCAGGTAACAACTGTGGCGCGTGAAGTGGGTGTAGATGGGCGATTAGGTGGGCAGGCCAACGTGCCGGGAGCCTCAGGTATATGGAAAAATCTTACGGAGAACGTAAATCAGCTGGCTGAAAATCTTACCACACAGGTACGCTCCATATCAGAAGTGGCATCTGCGGTAACGAAAGGTGATCTAACCCGAACTATACGTGTAGATGCAGAGGGTGAAGTGGAAGAGCTAAAAGATACCATCAACCAAATGATCGCAAACCTGAAGGAGACAACGCTAAGAAACCAGGAACAGGACTGGTTGAAATCGAACCTTGCTAAGTTTACACAAATGTTGCAAGGTCAGAAAGATCTCAATACCGTTACCCGCCGCATACTTTCAGAGCTGGCGCAG
>JBQCEX010000291.1:0-6244 GCA_051959855.1 Flavipsychrobacter sp.
AGAACAGATACGATAGTTCTGGCACCAAGCGGTCTGGTAAGCACTCATGCAGAACATGACTTGAAGGGCGGTTATTATTTTTATGACACTATGACTTATGATTCTTACGATCACATCATAAGAGGGGTGACAAGATCGCAGACAGATGTTGCTGCGGACACATATATATGGAGCAATGGTGACGCAATAAGTGCTTATTCAGGCTCTTACAGTGTGCATTATACTTATTACATCGACAAAAAAATTGCTGATGGCGATTATACTAAAGTACAGGAAATCCTCACCTTCGGTGCCCATTATGTTAGCTGTGCACATTTACTGAAAAGCGCTGGAGATCGCAATATCTCATACAGTTTCGACACTGACGGGAAGATCACATCTATGACTATAAAACAAGACACTAATACAGAGGTATATAATTATACTTACACTTGCTATTAATTAATACTAATCACTTTTTACCTTATGAAAAAACAAAGCCTTTTTCTGTTTGCAATTCTTGTTGCGTTTGCTGCTTTTCTTGTTTCCTGTAAAAAACAGGATAACGCTCAAAACAATAATAGTAACACCACTCCATCTGTACAGTGCCGTATCAGCAGTATTCGGCTTAGCAATTCAGATAGCACCGTTTTGCAGTTTGAATATGATAGTGCTAAAAGATTAAAATCAATTACAGCCACGCAACCGTACTTCTATAACCAAAAGTTGTTTCTATATAGCGGTAACTTCATTTATGAAAGTACCACTGGCCCAAATGGAACTCCATATTTAGTAGATACGGTTTCACTTACGCCAAGCGGTAAAATAGCGACTGTGATAGAATATTTGGCAACGTCCCTGCCCAAGATAGATAGCATGACTTACGATAACCATGATCAATTAATTAAATTAGTTGAGATCAATGGTCCTCTTAGATCTGAAGCTACCTATACATGGAGTAACGGCGACGCAATAAGCCGGGATGGTCAGAAGTATTTAAACAGCATTTCATTTAGCTATTATACTGATAAGAAGGCTGCAGATGGCGACTTTTATAATATACAAGAGTTGTTGACTTGGGGTGCGCATGCGTTATGCAGTAGTCATTTGATGAAGAAGGACCAGGATGGAAACCTAAGCTATACTTTTGACGCTGATGGAAAAATTACAACAGCAACTGTACATAATAGTGGATCAAGTGATTTTGTTTATACTTACTCTTATACCTGCGATTAGAGCTACTCCTCCACTACCTTCTCATCACCACATTGTATCGCTCAATGCCGGTGCTCATGGAATCTTGTAATGAGTAGGTGATGAGATTGGCGGAAAAGGTTCCGGTGCCGGAGAAGTAGTGTGTGCCTGATGCATCGATCCTGATAAGGTGAGCAATGTTTAATGTACCATTAGTGCAATCGAGGATGGCCTGCAGGCCGTAGCCCATGTTACTGCCATTTGCAAAGTCTATCCAATTTAGATTGAAGCGATCTATAGCTGCGTAGTTGATGAAGATGGATGTATCTGTACTTCGCCGACACCTGGTCCAATAGCCGGAAGCCCTAATGGCGCAATTGCTGTCGTTAGCTGCGGGCAGCACGCGGAGTGAGAGATCGTATGATTTAATATTCCTGGTAACAGAGCTATAGCAGTTCACTTTTATAGTGTATGTACCCGAGCTGGCGCGGCCATTGTTTTTAAATATTATCATGGTGCTGAATGGCGGAACGCCCCGGGTAAGCTGGGAAGAGTCGATAGTGATGCCGGGCGGTAAACCTGTGAGAAAAAAGGATGCGTTTTGTGCATTTGTTTGCAGCGGTGTAAAGGAGATGACGGAGGTATCTACACTGTTGCTGAGATTGTCTATAGTAGCCGGCTGTATGTTTACGTTATAAGGCGGATCGGGAACGGGCCTATATTTGTTGCAGGCCATGAGCATTAACAGCGTAAGTGGTATGAAGAGGGAACAATGCTTTTTCATAAGGAAGTATATGTACTAATATACTGCTTTATGACTAGCTGCTTAGCTGTTCGCAAGATACGGATAACGAAAGGGCGTCTCCAAATTGAGATGTCCACATTTCGTGGCAATTTCATAGGGCGCCGTACAGATATATAAAATTGACCAAGTAATGACACGTGAAGTTTTTTAACCATGTTTTTTAGTTGGATATTTATATGGCATTAACACCGTAAACAATTAAACTCTACATATCATGAAAGTCAACGTTCCATTTACCCGGTTACTGTTTTTTATTGTTTTAGCTAGCTTTTTTATATCGTGCAAAAAAAATCCAAGCTCGTCCACTCAGTGCAGACTAACTGCTGTAAGACAAAATACTTCGACTACTGAGCTACAGCTTACATACAATACCGACAACAAATTATCTGTTATAACTTATAGCCCCGGCAATGCGCGAAGAACATTTACTTATAGTGGAAATTTTATTTTCATAAGCCAAACAGGTGATAATGGAATGATTACCGAATTGGATACTATAGCTTTAAACTCAAATGGACGTATAGCGGCTATATTGCGCCACACGGTGAATAGTGGACTTGTTTTGATTGATACTATGATCTACGATAATAACAACCAACTAATTAATCTTGCTGAAACAGAAACGGGACAAAAAATAAACTGTTTGTACACATGGCAGAATGGAGATATTGTTTCAGTAACAACATCGAACGACAAAAATTCAACTACCCAAATGTATGATTACTATACGGACAAGCAAGCCATAGACGGAGACTACTTTAAAATTAATCAATTTTTGGGTTTGGGTGCTTACTATTTAGTTTGCCATCATTTATATAAAGGTTCCGGAAGCGATACAATATCTTACACATTTGATTCGGGAGGTAAAATCACGTCGACGCTCTATAATGGTACTGTTATGTACAGCTATACATATACTTGTGATTAAGACGGATGAGCTACTTATTTCTTCTCCATGAGCGGGCGTGGATCGAAGAGGACGTTGAAGGTGTGGATGAGGCCGTGCTGTAGCTGATACCAGCCGGAGGCAAAGATGGTGGTGCCTGACATATTGATGTCGTAAAACAGGCATACATCTGTTTCGTCTGCGAATATCTTTTTTATATCGTACTTGAATTTCATTTGCTTCATGTCTTTGAAGTAGGCATCTGCACCGTGACGGGTGCCCATGACGCCTATGAATGTGAGGTCGTCGGTAACGCAGCTGCGGGCAGTATCGAAATCTTCGCTATTGAGCGCTGCTATGAATTTGAGCACTGTTGCCCTGGCCTGGTTTGGTACGTCTGGTGATGTCATGATGGGAATTTGCATTTAGTGATGAGTTGTTGTGTTATTGCTTGCAATAAAATTGTGCCGAGTTGGATTAAGACAAGTAGTTGATTAGTTAAGTAAGCCTACAGTGGAACACTGAGCGAGTAAGCCCTTGACTACATTTGACGAAATAGTGACATGGGATAATTTTGTGTTATATTTTTAATTGGGAACTTTATGTAACACTTAAAATATTAAACTCTATGACTATGAAGCTTACATCTCCGTCCATCTACCTATTGATTTTACCAGCACTAATCATTTTTTTGATGTCGTGCAGCAAGGGTTCAGGCTCAACAACTCAATGCAGGATTACTGATATAAAAACCAGTGATGCCCGGTTAACACACATGCATTTTGATTACAACAGTGATAGAAAGCTTGTTGACGTTATTAGTCAGCCCAGTAACTTTAAAAAGCTATATGCATATAGCGGCAATCAAATTTTTATAACTAATCTTGACAGTAGTGGCAGCGTTGTGGGGATCGATACGGTTACATTAGGAACAAATGGACTTGTTGCAACAGTAATACACTATATTCCTATAGCCGGGTATGCGGCATATGATACTTTGAGCTATAACAGTAGTAATGAGCTTACAAAATTTGTGGAAACCCTGGAAGGGAGCACTACAGAAATACTTTATACATGGAGTAACGGAGATATAGCAACGATGGCAACTGATAGCATTAAAAGCAAATACACTTATCGTACAGATGTAAGGTCTACTGATGGGGATATATTCTGGTTAGGTGATGTGATGAACTATGGAGGGCGTTCTATAAAATGTGCCCATCTGATTGCAAGTGCCGGAGACATCTCATACTATTACACCTTTGATGCTAAGGGAAAAATAGTTACTGAAGCTGCAAGCAACAAGACCGACATGGAAATTGAAAATTATACGTACGAGTGTAATTAGCTAAGTTGTAACTTATTTGCCTTCCGGCAATGTGAGGTTCAAGTAAAAGCGCCTGAACCAGGTGAGAAAATACGCCAATCAGGAGATTGGCTGCCGGTACGACGTAGTGGAACACTACGCCGAACGGGTTTATATTTATTTCGCATAGTTTGTTTATTAGGTCTTCTCTATAATGTTCATCATTATATTTTTCTCTTTCACATAGTTCAATCGCAGCACCTGTAATATCATTGATATCGTTAGATGTCAGCGCAATATTTATAAGTTCTGATATTGAAGGTATAGGCAACCTTTTTAAAATAGAAATACCACCACCGTGATATTCAGCATTATGTTTTGTGAGCACCCAGATTTAATTTCTATTTTCATCTACATAATTTATTGTCCAACCATCATCTGAAGTTCCGAGCTCTAGCAAGCTTAATAATTTATTCTCTATTTCGTCGGGATTACATATGAAAAATTGCGACATGCTATTGAGTATTACAGTAATATACAAAATGGTGATTAAAACATAGCTTGTTTAATCAATAGACACGCCAATCAGGAGATTGGCCGCCGGTGCGACGTAGTGGAAACGAACCAGGGGAATGCTTATCACGTGAAAAATACGGTACTCAGCTAGTTTGTTTTTATATAATTTCACACTTTATGTATCAATAAAACAACCCTCATGTCGGAAAATCTAATTTCATTTGATGATTATAAAAGTCAATGGCTAGAAGAAATCTTACAAAACAATCCCAATACCGTTCAAAAAGGTCACAGATTTGCTAAAAAATTGATAACTCAATGGACGGATTTTAGTGAGGACGCAGATGATGTAATTCTCTGTGATGGTAGTGGGGATGGTGGAATAGACTTAGCCTGCTTACAACGCGGAGATGCTTATGAAGACAATACAAATATCGGAGATACCTGGTATTTGATACAAAGTAAATATGGTTCTGCTTTTACAGGAAAATCAACTCTTTTAATCGAAGCACAGAAATTAATTGACACACTTGATGGAAAAACAGCTCGACTTTCGTCTCTTGCAAATGATGTAATTGAACGAATACAAACGTTTAGAAAACAAGCGTCAGAAAAAGATAAAATAATTTTAGTTTTCGCCACCACTGAGTCCTTAACAGAAAGCGAAAAAAGAGCATTAAGTGACATTAAAGCTCTTGGCAAAGCAAGACTTGGTGAACTTTTTGATGTAGACGCCGTTTCTATTCAAACAATATATCAAAGAACGTTAGAGAATCCAGCACAGCTTAAAAAATATAAATTGCCAATTACAGCTAACCTAGTTCCATCTGGAAATGATTTATTAGTTGGATCAGTTAAACTGATAAATTTATACTCCTTTCTGAAAAATTATAAAAATGAAACTGGCGATCTAGATCTGATTTATGAAAAAAATGTAAGAAAATTTTTAGGCGCAGGAAAAAAGGTAAATGCTGGGATTGCTACGACATTAAAAGACAATCCCGAAAGATTTGGATTATACAATAATGGAATCACTATCGTAGTAGAAGATTTTAAATTTATAGAAAATGATAAGTACGAATTAACAGAGCCATATATTGTTAATGGTTGCCAAACCACTCGAACAATATGGGACACTTTATATAAAAAACTTGAATCTGGAGGAACCGGCCAAAATCCCGAAGTAGATGAATGGAAAAATAAATTAAGTAAAGGAATAGTTGTTGCAAAAATAGTCAAGGTAGGTGAAGATGGCAATGAGCTTTTAATAAATACAACGAGATATACAAATAGCCAAAATGCAGTGGGGCAAAAGGATTTTATTGCCCTTGAAGATGATTTTAGATTTTTGGCAAAAGAAATGGCCAGCACCTATAACATATTTCTCGAAATACAAAGAGGTGGCTGGGAAAGCCAGAAAGTGTTACAGAGAAATAATATTACACGTAAACCGTTTAGCGATTTTGCCAATGCATTTGATCTTTTAAAAATTTATGGTGCTGGGTGGCTTAGAGAACCAGGAACAGCATTTGGTAAAAATGCTCCTTTTGCACCTGGT
>JBQCEX010000292.1:0-2963 GCA_051959855.1 Flavipsychrobacter sp.
TGGACAGAAAGAGCGCTACTACCACGAAATGGTGGGATGCAACAGCCGCCTGGACAGCATACAAGCTGCAGTGCTGCGCATAAAGCTGCGTCACCTGGACGAATACTGTGACGCACGCCGTGCCGTGGCAGATCATTACGATAATGCATTTGCGGGTAACGCACATATAGTAACACCATACAGAGCTCCGTACACACATCACGTATTCCATCAATATACACTGCAACTGAAAGGCGTAGACCGTAATGCAGTGCCTGCAAAGCTGGCAGAACGCAAAATACCATCTATGATATACTACCCGGTGCCTTGCCATAAGCAGAATATGCTGAAAGATTTCGGCGGGTTGGATTATCATTTGCCTGTAACCGATATGCTGCAGGATTGCGTGATTTCATTGCCAATACATACTGAGCTAAGCGAAGAAGAGCTGAACTATATAACAACTAACTTCCTGGAGGTAATAAACGAACTGAGCAAAGCATGAATGCAATAGCAACTCCCTTTGAAGGACTGTTCATACTAGAGCCTCGCGTATTTAATGACGACCGTGGCTACTTCTATGAAAGCTTTAACCAGCAAACGCTAGAGAAAATAACCGGCTTCAAAAACAGTTTCATACAGGACAACCAGGCACGATCTGTTAAGAACGTGCTACGCGGCCTGCACTACCAAAACGAACCTTCGCCCCAAACAAAGCTGATACGTGCACTGGAAGGAGCCATTTGGGATGTGGTGGTGGACCTGCGGAAAAACAGCAAGACATTTGGCCAGTGGTATGGTGTAGAGCTATCGGCAGAGAATAAACGGCAATTCCTGATACCAAGAGGATTTGCACATGGCTACTCGGTGCTTAGTGATACTGCAGAAGTATTTTACAAGTGCGATAATTTCTACAATAAAGCCAGTGAGGGCGGAGTTCTATATTCGGACCCAGCACTGAACATAGACTGGAAAATAGACCTGAAGGATGCTATAGTGAGCGAGAAAGACCAAGTGCAGCCACTACTGAAAGATGCTACCATCAATTTTTAGTATGAAATCATAACTGTGCGTGCACAGTTATGATTTCATATTTGTAAACTGCAGAGGAATGTCCAGACCGCCGGTGCGGCATAACTGGATGACTGCCTGCAGATCATCAATTTTCTTCCCTGTAACGCGTATCGTATCGTCCATAATAGCAGGCTGAACTTTAAGGCCGCTATCCTTTATCAACTTTACTATTTGCTTAGCCTTTTCCCTGTCAATACCGTTCTTTACAGGTATTGTTTTTCTCATATACTTGCCTGAAGGAGCAGCTTCTTTAGAGAGATCGAAACAATTGGCTTCCAGGCCCTGGCGCATGGCTTTTGTGAGCAATACATCCTCTATCTGGTTTAGCTTCATATCTCCCTCCACTTCCACATTTATCAGCATTTCCTTTTTATTGAGCTCGACAGATACGTGCGTGCCTTTAAAGTCCCAACGATTTTCTATTTCTTTTTTTGCAACATTTACTGCGTTGTCTAAAGTCTGCAGGTCTACTTTACTTACTATATCTACTGAAGGCATATTCTAAATAGTTTGTGGATAAGTCAAAAAAGCCATTGATCAAATCAGGCATCAAATATACGACCCGAAAATGGGAAGCGCACCGAACTGCCACTTTATGGGACATTTTCCCAAAAAAAGATCATTGTGACATTTCGCACAGGAAAATTGCCCAAAACAGGCTACCGGATTGACTTATAACAAAAAACACAAAAGTAACATCAATGGGCAGACCGGACAAAAATGCCCCAAAATGTCGCATTTTCCGGACATGGAAATTTGCCGGAAGGGTTTACAGATTTGTCAAAGAGCTATAAGATATAACCTGGTTAAGCAAGGCTATTATCCTAATGCTAAATTATGACTATGCAAGTAGCTGCTCAAAACAACATATCCACATTCAGAGCTATTCCTTCAATAGTTTATAAGTGCTGCTGCCGATGCCGTTTTTGTCTGTAACCTTAAGTATATACATGCCGGACAAGAAACCATTCAGATCAAGCTTGTTGTCACCTTGTACAAAATTACCCGTTTGCATTACCCTGCCTGTAATATCAGATATGACATAGGAGCCAGATGCTGTTGAACGAATATGTACATTTCCGGTTGAAGGATTAGGATAAATATTTAAATCAGTATTTGAAACAGCCGTATTGGGAACATCAAGCGTGGAGGAAAGAGATGTGTAATTGCCGTTTATAGTCGTGCTATCCATTGCATAATTTGATATATGCAACATCGCTACAGCCCCGGTTACATCTTCATGATTGGTATTAGAGTCATCTATAAAAAAGGTGAGCGTGTTTCCGGCATCATATATATACTCATTTGTAGAATCCTTATAGCTGCCAGCGCTAGTGTTGTTGACATATATGTGCATGTCTTTTGTTGAACCATCCCTGGTAAGCGCAATATAAAAATATTGTCCACCGCCGATAAGACTGTCCGAATTAAAGTTTGGATATAAAACCAGCTTTCCGGTTTGGTTATAAAAACCATTATCAGAAGTTCTGCGCTTGTAGTCAATCAGCTTTGTATATCCCTGTATTGTATCCAGCTTCACATACATCTCGACTGTATAACTGCCGGAGCTAAGAAAACCGCTGCCGTCAGTAAAAGTGAGCCCGCAACCCTTATCGAACGTAAAAACGTTTTTAGAAACACCGATTGGCAAGGATTCCATATTATAGGCTGCTGTACAAGAAGCTACAAGATCAGGACCATGACCACCAACCTCATGCAAGTTATTATCAAAATGGTACTTGTATGTAGTTTGTCCTAAAACATTGAATGCTGCGAATAGCAACAATGGTAATAGTATCATTTTTCTCATGGGTAAAAATTTTAATAAAATTAAAACCATTAATTAATGAAGTCAATACCCGATGCATCTATTAATTAATATTCATTGACATTTAGCCTCTTAACATTGC
>JBQCEX010000293.1:0-5604 GCA_051959855.1 Flavipsychrobacter sp.
TCTTTTCTACTACTGTATATGCGTGGGTGTTATCAGGATAAGTGATGACCCAGTCGCCGAGCCAGAAGTCCATTTGTTTGCCTTCGGGTGCATCGCAAGGCTTTGCAGTGTTTTGCGCATAAGCTAAAGCCGTGCTGCATACCAGTAGGATCGTTGATAAAAACTTCCGGGCAGAGGTCATCAATTAATTTTTTATGTAAAGTACATAACAAAATACATCATCACTCGTTATATACTTGTTATTACCAAATCGTTCCCCTATGCGCACACGTTATCTCCTCATTACCGCGATTGCAGCCTCCTGCTTCACGGCATGTAAAAAATCAGATTCCAAGCCAGCCCCTAACCCTACAGCAACCTTAACAGTGATCATGCGCCACCACGGCAGCACCTCGGTCATAGACAGCGCAAACTTTTACATTGCACCACTTAGTATGTATATGCCATCCGGCAGCGGCTTCACCGCTCAGGCGAGAGGTATTAAATTGGATGGAGTAACATTTGGTTCCTTTACCGGCTTAGTATCCGATAGCTTGTACATCTATGGGCGTGCCTATGATACAGCATTGCATACACATATAGATGGCGGTGTGAAGCATACTCTGTCAGCACCTTCGCATGATACTGTTTACCTGGATATGGCTGACACTACCGGCACTTATCCGATATACCTCGTTGTGTTTTAAGTGAGCATTTAGTGATAATACCCTGCTGCTACCTAAACATATCGGCAGCCAGCTCTATGCTTTCGGGCTTGCCTACATCGATAAAAGTGTCGCCGGTATGGTTGTAGCCTTTGATGATATGGTCTTTGGCAAAATGCAGATAGACGTCTATAATAGAAAACTTGCCGCTGAAAGGCATATCTAATATGGCCGGGGATAATACTTGTATGCCGCTGAAAGCGTAAGGAGTAAGTGACAAGACTTCTCGTGCTATGCGCTGCTCGCCTGTTTTGTTATTGGCCCAGCCGCAGAGCAGCATGTGTTCATCAAAAAGTAGTTGACGCGATGAATTACGCTTCATAACTGCAAGCGTAGCCAATGCATCGGCCTCCTGATGTGCCGCGATCATTTTATCGAGGGCGAGGTTAGTGAGCACATCTACATTCATTACCACGAAGGCCTCTTCATTAATAAAATGTGCTGCCGCTTTCTTTAGTCCGCCACCTGTTTCCAGTACTTCATTGCGTTCGTCTGATATGGTGACCTGAGCGCCAAAACCTTGGTTTGATTTTACGGCTTCTTCTATCTGGTCGGCAAAGTGGTGCACATTTATCAGTACCTCTGTTATGCCGAAGCGCTGCAGGTAAGTAATGTTATGTTCGAGCAGGGTTTTGCCATTTACCTCGGCCAATGCCTTGGGATGTTTATCAGTAAAGGGTTTCAGGCGGGTGCCCAAGCCTGCTGCGAATAACATTGCTTTCATTAAAACGAAGTTAATAAAAACCCTATTAACCCCTTAGCCCGTATGGGGTGAACTTTTGTCTTTTTCAGCAGGTGTATCATTGTTTGATTACCTTTGCCGCAAATTTTTAATAAGATATGTCTCTGATAGTAGTAGGCACTATGGCCTTCGATGCAATAGAAACACCATTCGGCAAGGTGGACAGAATAATAGGCGGCTCGGCTACCTACGTAGCATGGGCAGCTTCTAACTTCTATACACCTATTAAGCAGGTATCTATAATAGGTAATGACTTTCCGCAGGAAGAAATAAGCAAGCTGGAAAAACGCGGTGTGGAATTTGAAGGTGTGGAAGTAGTGCCTGACGGCAAGAGCTTCTTCTGGAGCGGCCGCTATCATACAGACCTGAATACGCGCGATACGCTTGTGACAGACCTGAATGTGCTGGAACAATTTAACCCGCAACTGCCTGAAAGCTACCAGGACTGCGAATTCCTGATGCTGGGCAACCTGGCGCCTGCTGTGCAAATAAGCGTTATCAATCAGCTAAAGAAACGCCCGAAGCTGATAGTGATGGATACTCTGAACTTCTGGATGAGCGTAGCTATGGACGACCTGAAGAAAGCGCTGACCATGGTAGATGTACTGATGGTAAATGATAGCGAGGCACGTGAACTAAGCGGCGAATACTCGCTGGTAAAAGCAGCGGCGAAAATACAGGCAATGGGCCCTAAATACCTTATAATAAAGAAAGGGGAACATGGTGCATTGCTGTTCTATGGCAAACAGGTGTTCTTTGCTCCTGCATTACCACTGGAAGAAGTATTTGACCCAACAGGCGCCGGTGATACATTTGCAGGCGGCTTTATAGGTCATATAGCACGCACTAAAGACATTTCATTTGAGAATATGAAAACTGCTATCATAGTAGGTTCTGCAATGGCATCTTATTGTGTAGAGAAATTTGGCCCAAATAAATTGCAAGAAATAAATAAAGAAGACATAAACACCCGCATTAATGAGTTTGTAGAATTGGCAGAGTTTGAAATAAGCCTTGTGTAGTTGATATTATTCTTTAAGAAATCGAAAAGCCTCACTCTATGTGGGGCTTTTTTATGCGCTTGCCTTTACATCCAGCACTTTCACTTGTAGCTTGGTGATGCCGTTGAATTCATTTTCTTCAATGGTATAGAGCATATCAAACGGGCCCTTGCGCAGCAGCTCGAATTTGTGGGCAAGGCCGAAGCCTATACCATCTACTATATATCCGTTCTTCTGGTGTACTACAAACTTTACATGCAGATCTTTGACAACGCGGCTGTTATCATTGTAGTCATATACTTTTTTGGTAAGAAATACAGGACGCAGATTAGTGGGGCCGAATGGCTCGAACTGGTTGATGATATTGTAGAATGGCTGCCTGATGTCTGATAGGTTTATTTCGGCATCTATTTCTATCTCCGGTATCAGCAAGTGAGGTTCTATTCGTTGCGATACTACCTCCTCGAAGCGAGCAATAAAATGATCTACATTATCAGGGTGCATGGTCATGCCAGCTGCATAAAAATGGCCCCCATAATTCTCCAGTAGCTCGCGACATTCGTGTATGGCCTCATATATATTGAAGCCGCTTACTGAACGGGCAGAGCCGGTCACCTTATCGTTAGAGGATGTAAGTACAATAGTAGGTCGGTAATAATGATCTATAAGGCGGGAGGCTACAATGCCTACCACACCTTTATGCCAATGCGGCTGGTAAAGTACCGTTGATTTGCGTTGTATCAGGTCCTCGTCATTCTGAATAAGCGAGAGCGCCTCCTGGGTAATATTCTTATCTACTTCCTTTCTATCGAAATTGTCAGAATGCAATGCAGCGGCAAGGGGTATGATCTTCTCTGCATCTGTTTCTATAAAGAACTCTACTGCTTTTCTCGCGTCATCCATACGGCCGGCAGCATTAACACGCGGCCCTATAACGAACACAAGATCTGAAATGCGCAATGGCTTTTGCACACCTGCGAGCTCCTTTAATGTACGGATAGCAAGTGATGGTGAGTCATTTACTTTTTGTAGGCCAAAATGCGCCAGCACCCTGTTCTCCCCATCTATAGGCACTATATCTGCAGCAATACTGGTTGCTACAAGGTCAAGATATTCATGTGTACTTTCAACAGGTTGCTTCCAGTGCTGCGCCAGTGCTGTAATGAGCTTGAAACCTATACCGCAGCCACTCAGCTCCTTGTAAGGATATTTACAATCAGCCTGCTTAGGATTAAGTATAGCAACAGCAGGCGGCAACTGGTTGTCCGGCAGGTGGTGATCGCAGACTATAACGTCTATACCTAGCGATTGGGCATATTTAATAAGGTCGGCAGACTTTATACCACAGTCCAGGGTGATGAGTAAAGTATAACCATTGGCATGTGCATAGTCTATACCTGCCTTAGATACGCCATAACCTTCGCGATAGCGATGCGGTATGTAAAAAGATAATTCGCCTGAATAATTCTTTTTAAGAAATGAATAGACAAGTGCAACGGATGTAGTGCCATCTACATCATAGTCACCATAAACCATTATGCGCTCATGCCATTCTATAGCATCCGTTATACGCTTTACAGCGGTGTGCATCCCCTTCATTAGGAAGGGGTCATGAAGATGCAAAAGATCAGGGCGGAAAAAATTCCTGGCAGTATCGTAATCGCTGATACCGCGCACAGCCAATAGCCTGCATAATGCAGGATGAATTTTCAGTGCATCAGAGAGCGTATGTACATATTGCTCCTCGGCGGATTTCAGCGTCCAACGTTTATCAGGCTTCATGTCCCGTTTCCAGTTGTTGCACTGCCTGGTAATATTCTTTTACCCAATTGTCCAGCTGATGATTAAATGTATCCTGCTTTGTGTTTTCAAAAAAATCGCCTTGCTGCATAATGCGCTGCAATAAGCGGTCCTGGTTCTCTATACAGCGCAGGGCGGTATTGTATGGCGTATGGCTGAAAGAAACCATTTCATACACTGATACAAACTGGTCCGGGTAACGTTTACCTAATTCTTTTTCTATTTTTTTACGCTCCAGGAAGCTGGCATCAGCCACCCTGTCACGCATTTCTACAAAGTTCTGCAGCGCCAGCTCAGCCACGGCATCGCCATTTGGTTTGCGTTTCTGCTCGTACGCATTTAAGATCGTAGTCCAGTCATCACCATGTTTGTCTATCAGGTTAGAAAGAACAGTACAATCTTCAAAGCCCGCATTCATACCCTGGCCATAGAAAGGCACTATGGCATGGGCGGCATCGCCTATCAGTGCGTTCTTATCGGCAAAGTGCCACGGGAACACATGAGTGGTGATGAGTGAAGAAGTAGGGTTATTATAAAAATCCTCCAGCAGTTCCGGCATGAGGGGAACAGCATCGGTGAAGTTCTTATTAAAGAATGTAGTAAGTGTGCGTGGCGATTGCAACTGTGCGAATGAATTCTCGCCTTCAAACGGCATGAACAGTGTACAGGTGAAGGTGCCATCTGTATTTGGCAGGGCTATCATCATATACTTGCCACGTGGCCATATATGCAGGGCATTTTTCTCCATCAGCCATTGGCCGTTTTCGGCAGGCATTATGTTCAGTTCTTTATAGCCATACTCCAGGTAATGCTGGGCCGCATTTACCCGGTCCATATAAGTATAGCTTTTGCGCAGGGCAGAATGAGCGCCATCTGCACCAAACAGCAGATCGGCATCCAGGGTTTTCTCTGTACCGTCTGCCAACTGGAAATGAACACGGTTATTGGGTACATCTACATTTGTGCACCTGTGCTCAAAATATATTTTAACGCCATGCTGTTCGGCAAGGGTCATTAATTTTCTATTCAACTCACCACGGCTTACATAATAATTAGCTTCATTGTTTTTACTATATGGCTGAAAAGCACTGGTGCCATCGGCCTGGTGCAGAAAGCGACCGTACATAGGTATCGCCAGCTCTTCCATTTCATCCTTAAGGCCGGTCAGGGCAAGGGCATTCCATCCGCGGGTACTCATGGCCAGGTTTATAGAGCGGCCTGCGCCAATGTTGGTACTGCGCATATCAGGGCGGCGCTCATATATACTTACATCATAACCTCTTTTTTTAAGAATAATACCTAAAAGTGAACCTACCAGCCCTGCGCCTAAAATAGTAACTGAACGTGCCATAATAAT
>JBQCEX010000294.1:0-6734 GCA_051959855.1 Flavipsychrobacter sp.
AAGATAAAATACTATCTATGCTCTGTAAAATGATAGTTTTGCGAAAACTTTATAAAGTTCAGCTCAGTTCTCAATCTTTGGCAAGCATTTTGGAGCAAAAAAGGCAGGAAATTAAAAACTGGCTTGGCATAGATGATAATAATTTGCATTATTTGGCGTTTACAGGTATTACCTCGAACAGTACTTATAATGTGGCAGATGAGCAGATACAAATAGCTATGAAGGACGGAACTGTGAAGGATATTTCGGAAATAGACAACTCATTAGTAAATCAGGCACTTGCCCGACCCGTACATAAGAACTACATTTGCTACGTACAACCGTGAGCGACAAGTTTATGGACGGCAGACTCTATCAAACAAAAACGAAAACGGAACTTTGTAATTTAATTATACATGCAGTTTACCGCGCTCCAGATAGCCACCTTAATAAATGGTAAAATAGAAGGCAATCCTGATGCTAAAGTGAGTCACGTGGCTAAAATAGAAGAGGCCGCAGAAGGATCGCTCAGTTTTATAGCCAATCCCAAGTACGAAGAATTTCTTTATAGTTCCCGGGCATCTATTATTATAGTTAATGAAGCGCTTGTGCTGGAGCAACCTGTATCCACCACGCTGATAAGAGTAAAGGATGCCTATAGCAGTTTTGCCTTGTTGCTGGAAAAATATAACGAAATTATAAGTGGCAGTGGCAAAGAAGGGATAGAAAACCCTTCCTTTATATCCAGCACAGCAAAAATTGGCAAAAATGTATATATAGGCGCTTTCACTTATATAGGTGAAAATGTTATACTGGCCGATAATGTGAAAGTATTTCCCGGCTGCTATATAGGCGATAATGTAACCGTAGGAGCCGACACAAAACTATATGCCGGCGTTAAAATATATGATGGCTGCATAGTAGGTAGTCGTGTAGTGCTGCATTCAGGAGCTGTGTTGGGTGGTGATGGCTTTGGCTTTGCGCCACAGAAAAATGGTACCTATAAAAAAGTACCTCAAATAGGGAATGTGCTGATAGAAGACGATGTGGAAATAGGTGCTAATACTACTATAGACCGCGCTACTATGGGCTCAACCATTATAAGAAAGGGCGTAAAACTGGACAACCTGATACAGATAGCCCATAATGTAGAAATAGGAGAAAATACAGTTATTGCTGCACAAACGGGCATATCAGGCAGTACTAAAGTGGGTAAAAATTGTGTAATAGGCGGCCAGGTAGGCATTGTTGGGCATATACAAATAGCCGACGGAACAAAGATCAATGCCCAGAGCGGTTTATCTAAGTCTATTCTCAATGCAAATGCTGTTTTGAATGGCACTCCGGCATTTGAATATAAAAGTTCATTAAAAAGTCAGGCAATTTTTAGAAATTTGCCGGAATTATATCAAAGGCTACTGCAACTTGAAGACACAGTTCAGGAACTTACAGCCATATTGAGTAATCAAAACACGGAAATAAAAAAGTGAGCTTGGATACCTTACTGAAGACAGAGACCAGAAAAAAAACTACAGAAACAGTGCAGCAACAATCATCTGCTCAAAATCAGCAAACGCTAAAAGGTTCTGTAACCTTGCAAGGTGTGGGGCTGCATACAGGAGCGCACGTAACCATGACCATGAAGCCTGCTAACCCTGGCTTTGGCATCAGATTTCAGCGCATAGACCTTCCTGAAAAACCAGTAGTAAAAGCAGATGTTGACTATGTTGTTGACACATCGCGTGGAACTACCATAGAATATAACGGCGCACGAGTAAGCACTATAGAGCATACGTTGGCTGCTCTTGTAGGCTTAGAGATAGATAATATATTGATAGAGCTAGATGGTCCGGAAGTACCTATACTGGATGGAAGCTCACGCCAGTTTATAGAAGCTATAGATAGTGTAGGCATACAGGAACAGGATGCCAAGCGCATCGTTTACTCTATAGACAGCAATATTCATTTTTACGATCCTGTAAAAAATGTGGATATGCTGGCTGTGCCATCTAATGAATACCAGATAACTACGCTTATTGACTTTAACTCGCCTGTACTCGGTACACAGCACGCTACGCTGAAACATTTACAAGAGTTTAGAGATGAGATAGGCCCATGCCGCACCTTTTGCTTCCTGCACGAACTGGAATACTTACTGGATAACAACCTGATAAAAGGCGGTGATGTGAGTAATGCGATAGTGGTGGTAGACCGCGTAGTGAGCCAAAACGAGCTGGACAGGCTTGCTAAGGTATTCAACAAGCAAAAAATAGAGGTTAAACAGGAAGGTATACTGAATAATATACAACTGCACTTCCCTAATGAACCTGCACGTCATAAGCTGCTGGACGTAGTTGGGGATCTGGCGCTGATAGGTCATCCTATAAAAGCACATATCATAGCCAGCCGCCCGGGCCATGCTTCAAACGTGGAGTTTGCAAAGAAGATAAAGCAATTCATCAAAAAGAATAAACACCTTTCTGATATACCTCATTATGACCCTAATCAGCAGGCTATCTATGATACCATGCAGATAGGAAAATCATTACCGCATAAATATCCATTCCTGCTTGTTGATAAAATTATTGAGCTGAGCGATAACCATGTGGTAGGTATAAAAAACGTTACGTTCAACGAACATTTCTTCCAGGGCCATTTTCCAGGTAACCCTGTAATGCCGGGTGTATTACAAATAGAAGCCTTGGCTCAGGCGGGTGGTATACTTGCCTTGAATAACTATAGTGACCCTGAGAATTATGATACTTATTTCATTAAAATAGATAAAGCGCGCTTTAAACAGATAGTAAGACCAGGTGATACCCTGATCCTGAAGCTGGAGCTATTGAACCCTATTCGTCGTGGTATATGTGAAATGCGTGGTACTGCCTATGTAGGCAACAAGCTAGCTACCGAGGCTGAACTGGTAGCACAAATCGTTAGAAAAGACAAAAAATGATCCACCCACTTACGTATATACATCCCGACGCTAAAATAGCGCCAAATGTAAAGATTGACCCTTTTACCACTATTCATAAAAATGTGGAGATAGGAGAAGGAACCTGGATAGGCTCCAATGTAACCATCATGGAAGGTGCACGTATAGGCAAGAACTGCAGAATATTCCCAAGTTCTGTGATCTCAGCTATACCGCAGGACCTGAAATACAGAGGAGAAGACACACTGACTGTAATAGGTGATAATACAACTATTCGTGAGTGTGTAACTATAAACAAAGGCACTTCTGATCGTAATAAAACAGTGATTGGTAAAAACTGCCTGATAATGGCATATAGCCATATAGCGCATGACTGCGAAATAGGCGATCATTGTATCTTCTCAAATAATACAACACTGGCAGGCCATATAATAGTGGGCGACTATGTAGTACTTGCAGGCCTTACAGCTGTTCACCAATTTGTGCGCATAGGTTCTCACTCATTCATTACAGGTGGTTCACTCGTAAGAAAGGATGTACCTCCGTATGTAAAAGCTGCACGCGAACCACTTTCATATGTGGGTGTAAATTCTGTTGGGCTGAAAAGAAGAGGTTACTCAATAGAAAAGATCAACCACATACTGGATATCTATCGCATACTTTTCGTTCGTGGCTATAGTGTATCAAAGGCACTGAGCATTATAGAAACAGAAATACCTGTATCTGATGAACGTGACGAGATCATTACTTTTGTACGCGAAACCGGACGCGGCATAATGAAAGGCTATATCCGTCGCCATAATGAAGATATCTCTTGAGCATATAAGTAAACGCTTTCAGCGGCACTGGATATTTAAAGACATCAACTATTCTTTCAATGGTCCCGGAGCATATGCATTGCTGGGACCTAATGGCAGTGGCAAGTCTACCCTTCTGCGCATAATAGCTGGCATGCAAACTGCTTCCATAGGGAAGATTCATTACAACAGCTCTGATAACAGTGTAATAGAAGTAAGCAAGATATTTCCACATATTAGTTTTACCGCTCCGGGGCAAGAAATAGTGGAAGAGCTAAGCCTGCACGAATTCCTGGAATTTCATTTCTCTTTTAAAAAGCCATTACCCGGATTAACTGTTAAGGATATTGTTAAACTAACAGGTCTGCAATCGATAGAGAATAAGCCTATAGGCGATTATTCATCAGGCATGAAACAAAGGGTAAAACTGGCACAAGCCATTTTTTCAGATACGCCTATTTTATTGCTGGATGAACCCTGCTCTAATCTTGACCAGCAAGGCGTAGAACAATACCGCGACTGGATAGAACAATATGGCAAGTATCGCCTTGTAATTGTTGCATCAAATGACGTACGGGAATACTTCTTTTGCAAGGAGCATATAGTTATTGAGGACTATAAGTAGTTACTTTCTTTCATAGATCTCTGCCCAGGCGTCCCTTTGCTCTGTTCTGTAAACCATTTTAAACGCAGTATCATTTTTCATTTGGCCATTGAATGAAGCAGGCTCAATATTGTCTATTAATACATATTTTGTGGCAGAGTCAATGTTACCCTTAACATTTTTAAATACTTTACTTCCTTGTAAAAAACCAGTGAGGGGTTGCCTTAAATGTTCGGCATCCTGAAATGCGCCACATGTAACTTCATCATCGTATGTATTTTTTTTCTCCAAATAACGTACGGCATCTTCCTGCACCTTCATTGCATCGAAAGCGCCTGTGTCCGTATCACCAAGGCCTGAATCATGTGTTATACCATACAAACCTATCAAAACTGCGCAGGATGTAAATCCATAATACAAGTTGCTATAAAATTTATTAATCAGGAAATCGGCATAATATGCTGTAAGTACAATACTTATTACAAGTGAAACGATTGAGTAACGTGGCGACATGAAATTAATACTGCTAAAACACAAATACAGCACAAGAAATGCAAACGAAAGACCTATAAATTTTCTTTGAATAGCAGTATTTCGTTCGTCTGCCGTAATGAAAAAGTAACAACCTAACAGGAAACCAGCCAGCAAAAATGTAAAAAGCAATTTTTCTGGTATTGCAGGAAAAGTATTCTCGAATATCGTGTAAATAATTGCTCCAGGAAAAACAGGAGCTGCATATTTTATACTCCTATAACTTATGGATACTGCAAGTGATAAAACAAGTAGCAGCAAAAATAATGTAGACCTATTATCCCA
The DNA here is from genome assembly GCA_051959855.1 of Flavipsychrobacter sp. Lineage (GTDB taxonomy): Bacteria > Bacteroidota > Bacteroidia > Chitinophagales > Chitinophagaceae > SZAS-30. The sequence goes on from JBQCEX010000294.1 coordinate 5,132, forward strand.
AAAATAAACAACTTCTAAACAACCTCTTACCTTACCAAAAAAGGTACCCCAATCAAAACTTATCATACCTGTATGTTCGGGGTACAAATACCAGCCATTTAGTTTTTTTTGTATAAGGAAGAAAAAAATTATTGTTATACCTGCTAAAAAAATGGATAGGAATTGTTTAACTCGGACTTTCAGAAGCTGTTTTTTGTCGAAAAAATTGAATAACGCATGCATACCCAACATCAGACCTAATACCATACCACTTTCCTTGGTAAACAATAAAGCGGTACAACTCAAAAATGCAAATAAATGATTTAGTCTTATATAAAAATAAAGCGTTAGCAATACCAATAAAGCAACCATTACTTCAGGTAATACAAAAGAAGCCTGCACAAAAAACATCGTTTGCACACAAAGTATCAATACAGCAAGAATGGCTACCCGTTTATTAAACAGCCTATTGCATACTTCATAAACACTAATAATAAGCAATACTGAAACAAACAAGCTAAAAGCATGTTGTGAAATATGTGAGCTGCCAAACACTCTCATCCAGGCTGCTGCTGCTGCATAAAACAATAACGGATGACCTCTCGAATAAAATGTATCTATTGCATTAGGCATAAGGCTTGGTCCATGCCGATACATGAGCATCACACCTGGTTCATATGACCATGACTCATCCCAGAAAAAAGGACAATGTAAGTGAGGAATTTTAAAAGCAATAAATAACAGTAGCGCTAATATTAATAGCCACCTGTCTTTTAAAGCATTTAATAAATTGTTTGGTTTTAGGTTCAATTTTCGGGTACCGATAAGAATATGCTAAAATAAAAATACCAAACTAAAACAACTAATATATTTGTGTAACAACCAATGAATAGGATCGTTGCTTTATATAAAAATGCTTATGCAGGTCTTGCGCCATCCACCTGGTGGCTGTCGCTTGTAATGCTTATCAACAGGAGTGGCACAATGGTAGTCCCTTTCATGACGCTATACCTTACTCAAAGTATGCATTACAGTGTGGGTCAGGCAGGTATTGTTATGTCCATATTTGGTGCGGGCGCTATTTGCGGTAGTCTTATTGGTGGTAAGTTGACGGATAAATTTGGCTTTTACCAGATACAGTTGTTCGCATTACTGCTGGGTGGTATTATGTTTATAGTATTAGGACAAATGCACAGTTACACCACTATATGCATTTTCACTTTTCTGCTAAGCCTGATGAATGATGCCTTTCGACCCGCCAATTCTACAGCTATAGCTCATTACAGCAAAGAAGAAAACAGGACCAGATCATACTCGCTTAATCGTCTTGCCATTAACCTTGGCTGGTCAGTAGGCGGTGCATTGGGCGGCTTTATAGCTTCCCGCAACTATCATTTATTATTTTGGATAGACGGGTTAACGAATATAGGAGCTGCACTATTGCTAAGAGCCGTTTTATCCCCGGCAAGAAATACGGCCACGCCACAGAAGCAGGAACATATAACAAAGGACAAAAGTCAATCGGCATACAGAGACAAGCCATATATTGTATTTATTATACTTACTACCCTTTTTGCTTATACATTTTTCCAGTTCTTTACTACCCTGCCTGTTTACTATGTTA
>JBQCEX010000295.1:0-2704 GCA_051959855.1 Flavipsychrobacter sp.
AGCTTCGTTTTGCGGATGCTATATATTATAACCCCATCGGTTTTATAATAGGTATTGCTATGCTTATTATTCCGATATGGATTACCGCTGATCTTTTAATGAAGAAGGAAAGTTTTTATATTTTCTACCGCAGGCTCGAGCAGCTATTGCGTAAACGGTGGGTAGCTATACCCGTTATCTTATTAATAGCTTGTAACTGGATCTGGAATATTTATAAATTCAGATATTGACCTTGCAATAGCAGGAATATAAAAAAGTTTTTCAACATGCCCTAACATAGCTAACGGCTTTTAACAATGTGCACCTCAGTTTTGCAGACTTCTTCCACATTTATACAGAAAAATATAAGTGCTTTTTTCAACTCTGTTTTTCTTTCTTACCTTTGTGTGACCGCTACAGCTATTCCCTGAAATTTTAATGTAATATAAACCCCAGCTGCGCACCGGTCCATTAAACAGGAGCGTTATGACAAAATATATATTTGTAACCGGTGGCGTTACTTCATCGTTAGGAAAAGGAATTATTGCAGCATCTCTGGCTAAATTGCTCCAGGCGCGTGGCTTTCGTACAACCATCCAGAAATTTGACCCTTACATCAATGTGGATCCCGGTACTTTGAACCCATACGAGCATGGTGAATGTTATGTAACAGAAGATGGAGCCGAAACAGATCTGGATCTGGGCCACTATGAGCGTTACTTAAATACGTTCACATCCCAGGCCAACAATGTAACTACAGGCCGTATTTACCAATACGTAATTAATAAAGAACGTGAAGGTGCCTTCCTGGGCAAGACTGTGCAGGTGATCCCGCACATTACCGACGAGATCAAGCGCCGCATGACCTTGCTGAGCCAGGATAATAAATATGATATCATCATCACCGAATTGGGTGGTACCGTAGGCGATATAGAATCACTGCCTTATATAGAAGCAGTACGCCAGATGAAATGGGAAATGGGTCCGGAGAATTGTTTGGTAGTGCATCTTACACTTATACCTTACTTGAAGGCTGCTAAGGAACTGAAGACTAAGCCCACACAGCACTCCGTAAAAATGATGAGTGAAAATGGACTGAACCCTGATGTGCTGGTATGCCGTACGGAGGAACCATTATATAAAGAACTGAAAAGAAAGATAGCCCTGTTCTGTAATGTAACACAGGATGCGGTAATAGAGGCGCTGGATGCCGACACCATATATAGTGTTCCGCTGGAAATGATGCGCGAAAAGCTGGATCAGATATGCCTGCAGAAGCTGGAGATGCCAATGGGCAATGAGCCCGACCTGACACGCTGGAAGGAGTTTTTGAATAAGCTGCGCTATCCTAAATCTAAAGTTACCATAGGTCTTATAGGCAAATATGTAGAGTTGCAGGATGCCTACAAGTCAATACTGGAAGGTTTGATACATGCAGGTGCTATGAATGAATGCAAAGTAGAGGTGCGCAACATTCACTCAGAATACCTGACGCCTGAAAATGCAATAGAAAAATTGCACAACCTGGATGCCATATTAGTAGCTCCCGGCTTTGGTAGCCGTGGTATAGAAGGTAAAATAGAAGCCATACGCTATTCCCGCGAAAATAAGATTCCGTTCTTTGGTATATGCCTGGGTATGCAGATGGCTTGTGTTGAGTTTGCCCGCAATGTGCTGGGTATGGCAAAGGCCCACTCCACAGAAATGAATCCGGATACAGACCAGGGCGTTATCGCTATGATGGAGGAACAAAAGAACATAACACAAAAAGGCGGTACTATGCGCCTGGGTGCTTATGACTGTGATCTGCAGGCCAACTCAAAAACGGCTGCTATATATGGCAAAACCCATATCAGCGAACGCCACCGCCACCGCTACGAGTTTAATAACGAGTTCCTGGAAGCTTTTGAAAAAGCAGGTATGAAGCCGGTAGGTAAAAATCCTAAAACAGGACTTGTGGAAATAGTAGAGATAGAAAATCACCCGTTCTACATAGGTGTACAGTTCCACCCGGAATATAAGAGCACTGTAGAAAATCCGCATCCGTTATTTGTAGCATTCGTTAAAGCTGCCAAGGAAGCGCAGGAAAATCGCAATGGTCATAGCCACCATATATTCGAGAAAACTGCTGCTGAAGGATAACATTACCAAATAATTCAAAAAATAAGAAGGCTGCTTGGGAAAGCAGCCTTCTTATTTTTTAGTTAACAAAGTAATATTTTTTGTAATGAATTCACATCTAAATATCTTTGTTGCGTTATGACAACAAACCACACACACGATGTCACAAAAAGAAAGCACAAGCTATCCTTGCGAGCTTTGTCGCGTGTGGCTTTGTCCCTATTAGTTGCCTGGGGTATTGTGTTCTGGCTGCTCGACCGCTATGGAGAATGGGGCAAAGTACTGCTGGAAACCGTTGTAGCTACAGCAATTTGTTTGGTTGCACTCATTATTATCAGCAATATATACTACAGCAACAGGCGTGTTCACCGCTCTAAAAAGAATAGCCTTTTCATGCAGCTGCGCAAATAGCACTGCATAGCGCTGGCAGCATTTTTTTAATAGACATTATTATTACATTAAGCGCATTCTTTTTCTATAAAAAATTCGCTCAAAAGAAATATTAAAACTAATTTTGCTCGCCTTTCAAACGGGGGTATTTTTATTTTAAGAACGATGCTCAATGTCTCGTCCTTATCCTAATTAGATTGTTTAACGAAATTTA
>JBQCEX010000296.1:0-3959 GCA_051959855.1 Flavipsychrobacter sp.
GATTTTGTTGGCTTCGATTCAGTGTATCGTATGGCATATGCTTACAATGCTACAAGTCCAGACAATAGATATTACGGCTTCGCCACTTATGGATATGGAACAGGCATCCCGATGGTCGGTATTACTATAATAAAGGCACCGAATGATGTTGCTGGCCCCGTGCCTGCCGGAAGTTTTGTGGCATTATATAACGATTTCGCAATGGATGGCAACCCTCAGGTTGATACTGAATATTATAATTTTATGAATGCAAAATTTAAGTTCGGCCAGCATATACATAATGATTTTAAAGGTTATGGCAAAAAGTCATCAGGCACTGGCCCAGGCCCGGATGCAAACTATGTTTTCCCTGGCGACCCGGCTGATACTTCAGCGTGGTCTGAATGTGCATCACAAAATCTTGTAACCGATAGGCGGTTTGTCGTCAGCACCAGCGGTCGCAGTTTCCTGGCAAAACAAACTACAGAATTTGCTTTTGCCCTGGTTATTACAGATACGGATGCAAACAATTATTGTGGGCTTGCATCCAATAAAAAGATTAAAGCTATGGCAGATTCGGCATGGTATTATTTCTACAATTCACCGGCACCACTACCTGCAAACGTTGCTGATATAAATAAAGATCGACAGCTAACTATATATCCGAATCCTGCCCATACTACTTTACGTATTAAATCGGGTGCTGCATATTATATATCTCCTCAGAACATACAAATAATTGATGTATTAGGGAGAGTTATGAACATTAGTACGACATCAAAAACATCAGAAGTTGATATAGATATTAGCAAACTACCTTCTGGTGTTTACACCCTTATTTATCATGATACAACAGGAGAAAAAACAGCACTTTTTACAAAACAGTAAACTCGTTCAGAAATAAGCAAGTTTGGTTAACAATTAGCCCTGGTTTATACCAGGGCTTTGTTGCTTTTAAGGCAGAGATAATAGAATATTCGCCATATCTTTTTATTTTGCATGCCGTTTAAATAAATACCGCAGGCATGAAGTGGACGAAGGCAATTCTATTATTTTCAGTCATTTTTTTTCTACTGTTTGCAGGCTGCAAAAAAGACTTGCTGCATTTTAGTAAAGTGCAGAAAATTGAATCTTATACAACCCAGGACAGACTAAGCCGGATCATCTTCGTCAATGATAAGCTTGGCTATGTAGTGGGTGGCCAACGTTTTGATTCCTGTATTATTTTAACCACACGCGATGGTGGTTATACCTATAATATTGCCTCTTTTCCTGACGCCGGTAAATGCCTGTACGGCGTAGCCCAATCTCTATCTGGCGCCACATATGCCGTTGGTTTCGATGGAAAGCTTCTATGGTCGGCTAATGGTACAGATTGGACTTATCGCCAGATGTGGTTCCTGCCTTTCAACGATATTGCATTTATCGATGCTCAGCATGGTATTGGTATAGGCGGGGTTAGTTTTCAATCTGGTTTTAGATTTTATATTGATACTGCAGGCAGCAAGCTTCAATATGATTCTCTTGCTTATCAGCTAAATCGCATCAAAATGGCTGATAATGAAACTGGCTATATCACTGGCTATGGCGTTGTGCAAAAAACCTCGGATGGCGGTAAAACATGGATGATACTAAATGTTATCGGTGACAATTTCACAGGTATTGATGTGCACTCACCAACAGATGTATGGATATGCGGCTATGCCGGTAGCGTATATCATACCACTGATGGAGGAAAAAGCTGGAAAAGCCTGCGAAACGGCAATGACATTAAAGTCCCGGATTTTCACCTAAATGATATCTATTTTCAGGACGATGTGAATGGCTGGGCTGTAGGAGAAAATGGCATTGTACTCCATACGGACGATGGCGGAAACCACTGGATGGAATATGATAATTTCACACATAATGCCTTACGCAGTATTGTACCTTGCCCTAACGGAGACCTGATGGTAGCAGGTGATAACGGAGCTTTATACAGACTTGCGCTGCAATAGCTACATATTTCCATTTCTATCAACTCACCAAACTATCAACTTATCAACTATTTTTGCAATCATTTTACAGTTATACATCAAGGTTTAGAAAAAACTGATCTTACATGCAAGCAACACTTAGCGAACAGGAACTGGTACGTCGTGAAAAGCTGAAAGAGCTGCACGCGTTAGGTATTGACCCATATCCTGCTCCTCTTTTTGAAATTACACATACAGCGCAGCAAATACGCGACAACTATACAGAAGAAAAACAGGAACAGTTTAAGAATATTTCTTTTGCCGGCCGCATCATGAGCGTGCGCGATATGGGTAAGGCCAACTTCGCAGTGTTGCAGGATGGCACCGGCCGTATGCAGATATATATACGCAGAGATGACATATGCCCCGGTGATGACAAGACATTATACAACACTGTTTGGAAGAAGCTGTTAGACATAGGTGACATTATCGGCGTGAAAGGTTTTGTATTTACTACCAAAACCGGTGAAATATCTATACATGTAGAGCAGTTCACAATGCTTACCAAATCCTTACGCCCTCTTCCTGTCATAAAAGAAAAAGATGGTGAAGTGTTTGATGCCGTAAGCGACCCTGAATTTAAGTACCGCCAGCGCTATGCTGACCTTATTGTCAATCCCTCAGTTCGTGATACATTTACACGAATCACTAAAATGAAGAATGCCATTCGCTCATTTTTAAATGATCATGGCGCCCTTGAGGTAGATACCCCAGTACTGCAAAACATTCCGGGCGGCGCCACAGCAAGGCCTTTTATAACACACCATAATGCCCTGGACATACCACTATACCTGCGTATAGCAAACGAATTATATCTCAAACGCCTGATAGTGGGCGGCTTTGAATGGGTGTATGAATTTAGCCGCAACTTCCGTAATGAAGGTATGGACCGCACCCATAATCCAGAGTTTACTATTCTTGAGTTTTACGTAGCTTACAAAGATTATCTGTGGATGATGGATATCACGGAGCAAATGCTTGAAAAAACAGCCATAGCTACAAATGGCACTTCTGTAGCCAATGTTGCAGGAGTGGATATAGATTTCAAAGCCCCTTACAGGCGCGTCAGTATTTACGATGCTATTAAGGAACATACCGGCATAGACATCAGCAATATGGACGAAGCGGGTCTCCGCGATGTATGCAAGCAACTGCGCATAGACGTAGATGAGTCAATGGGCAAAGGCAAGCTGATAGATGAGATATTCGGCGGCAAATGTGAAGCGCATTATATACAGCCAACTTTCATCATCGATTATCCTATAGAGATGAGCCCGCTTACCAAAAAGCATCGTGAGAAACAAGGATTAGTAGAGCGTTTTGAATTGATAGTAAATGGTAAAGAAATAGCCAATGCGTACAGTGAGCTCAACGACCCAATTGATCAGCGCGAACGCTTTGAAGAACAGGTGAAGCTAATGGAACGTGGCGATGAAGAAGCAATGTTCATAGATTATGATTTCCTTCGTGCCCTGGAATATGGCATGCCGCCAACTGCAGGCATTGGCATAGGTATTGAACGTCTTGCTATGCTGCTTACAGGTCAGGTATCCATACAGGACGTATTGTTGTTCCCGCAAATGCGCCCTGAACGTACGGCAGTTGCAACTGAACCACAAGCATAAGAGAAATGAAGCGTATTGTATTACCCATATTATCCTGTTTGCTGCCTGCCATTATACATGCGCAGACTTATACTGATAGTATTGAGCGATACAGGAAGCATTATAAGGAAGATTTTCTCACGGATACCCGTAGCCCGTTAAAGGCCGCTGACACAGGATTTCTCCGCTTCTACCCTGTTGACATTGCATACAAGGTAAAAGCTATTTTTGTCCGAACGCCCCAGGCTAAGGAATTCTCTATGCCTACACACAGCGGCAAGGACAAACTCTTCAAGCAATACGGCACCGCAACCTTCAGGCTGCATGATACACTATTAGTATTGCACATTTATCAAAACAT
>JBQCEX010000297.1:0-2965 GCA_051959855.1 Flavipsychrobacter sp.
GACCAGGATAGTCCAGATCAAACAGATCCTCAGGCAATGTAAAGGTACAAGTACCTGTTTCGCGCAAAGCGATAAGCTTATCAGGAGCAAACATGGCTAATGATATGTGCTTGGTAAGCTCCAGCAAACGCTTATTAGAATCCATGTATGCTGCCTCAAGCTTGCGGAGATCAAACTGTAGCTTTTCGCCGGCAAGCAAGCCTTTCTTAAGGCTATCCCAATAACCAAATTGTATAAACTGGCTGGAAGGTTGACTAGCATAAGGTAATTCAAAATCGTAACATTGCCCTGCCTTATTAGCTAATTGATATGCGAGCTGGTACGCCTGGAAGTAAGTGGTAGATATCTGACCAATCATCCAATTATACAAATCTGCATTGGTATATTTCGTACGCATAAAATCGTCTACCGTTCTGTTATTATCTATCTGTAGCTGCTGGTTGTCTAGTTCATACTGAGCTGTAGCAATACGAATATTTGCGGCATCTATCTGTTTATCAATCTGCACTAATTCAAGCTGGGCTGCTGATGCCTGGAAGCGCCAATCATCCTGCCTGCGATCGTAACCACCTAAGAGATTAGCCATGTTGCCTTTCGCATTATTTATCCCTGCCAGCACTCCTAATTGAGCACTTATAGCATTCATTGCCGCACCGATATGCTGGCCACCCATGCTAGCACCTATTGCAAAAGGACCTTGTATATGAAACTGAGGTATCAGGCTAAGGCTTGATGCCAGCATTGACATTTCTCCCTGCACAGCTTGCAATACCATTCCTGTTTTAAGCGAATTGAAATACTCCTGCTCTTTGGGATTCATGTACTGGCGGGAATTATAGTAGTCATATCTTGCCTGTGTCACTACCTTACTCTGATTCAGGGCTTCAAGACTTGCATTTGCTTCATTGAGCTGTGATTGCTTTACCTGCAGCATGCTTTGCAGCACCTTATATTCAAGGCCTGACCTTAACAGGGATAGTTGCTCGGCATCCTGCTTCTCAAGTGCTGAAAGTAATGCACCACCAAGCGATTTCACATCGTTGCACAATTCATTTGCCTTCTGCAATACGTAATTAAACCTATAGTAAGGCAGATTTACATTGCTTATATCATTTAATACACTGTTTATATCTACTCCAGCTGCGGCAGCGCGTACAAGTAGCGCCGGATTGATCAATGGATCAAATAAAGGCAACTGTTGCGCCTGTCCAGCGATATTTAATGAATTGCGGATTTTATATAGCCTGTCTGCTATTGTGTTCCAGTATTCCAAAAGCTGTTCATTATCCGGCAGGCAGAAATAGAACATCGTAGGATCGGATGGTAAAGGAACACCCGGGAAGCCTAATGCGCTTGTTGTAGCCGGCAATGGCGTAAGCGATGAAACACGAGATGCCGGTGCCATAAGCGCAGTACCTGAAACAGGTATAGCCCCTGTAGTTCTTGCAGTAGCCGAAACCGGCGATGCAATAGAAACAGCGCTTACGCTACCAGATGCAACGGTGCCTGAAAAACTGGTTGTCATTAACCCTGTGGCCCTGCTGCTAACAAGTGCTGTTGAAGCGCTTCCTCTTAAAGAGCCTGCACTTACAGATGGCAGAGATGTAAGTCCGGAGAAACCTAAAGATGCGGCAGTATATGTTAATGGAGTTGCCGACAATGGCGTAGTTGGGGTGATATGGCTTTCCACTGCCACTAATGCGTTTGAGAATGCATCCAGCGTACCTGTAGTCACAAGATCCTTAAATGAGCTTGGGGTTGGCTGTTTGGCACATGGTATATCCTTTGGCTTATCACCAAGTATATTTGATGCCAGTACATATAGCTGTGTTGCATGATTGATTGATTCCAGCGTATCCTGCGTAAACAGCTGATCACCCCAGGCAATAAGGTTGTCTATATAAGACATAACCACATTCTTCATAAAGGCCTCAATACGCAAGCGTGAAACCGCATAAGGATCGAATGGGTTTTGCTGCCAGTTATTTATTTGTTTTACAGCATCTATATTGTTGCTGCTTATTTGCGACATCAAATCACTTAATGTTTGCATTGGCTGGCCTGCCAGGTCGTAAAACGGCTTAAATTTCCAGAAACGTTGCTTTGAGGTAGAGATCACGCCGCTCGCATCAGTGTTGCTTGTTGGATCAAATATATAATGATACCATTTTTGCGCCTCGGCAAATTGCTGGTTCTCGCTTAGTCTCTTGGCTACCATCATCGGAAGGTGGAAAAACAATTCCCAATTGTATATTGAATAAATACCCCCATAGCTAAAATCTACCTGGTTGGTCGGATATTGGTTATATACCAGTCCGGTAGGAGAATAAGTAGATGCAAAGTTCATAGTATCTCCAAATGATTGCATACCTGTATTCAGCAACCCATCAATTCCATTCTTATTTAAGGCCTGTATGAAATCACCTACGTGAGGATGGTAACAGGTCTGAAAGTAATAGTAATTGACTTCGGTTGATGGTGCGGTCATTGTAGTTGACCCTGCAAAGACTGTACTTGATGGAGCGCTTGAATAGCTGGTAGATGCAATCGCAGCCCCTCCTCCCGCATGGCTCAGCAATCCTGTTTGGACAACAGGATAGTTCGTGGCCGCAGCATAGCTTGCCGCACCAATGCTTATTACATTCGAAACTGTAGTGGTAGCTTTTATTTTGCGAATAAAAAAGGTATTGTTATTATCCTCAAAGAAAAATTGGTTCTCAAGTGGATTGGTATTAAAGTTAGATTTAGCAGTAAGTTCAAAGAAGCCATTTGGTGTTAGCCTTAATATTGAAGAAGAATTTGACCTAACCCGTATTGAATGATTACTAATAAAAGATTGATTATAGTAATTATAATAGTAGCTATTTGACCATCCTGTTACTCCGGAAACGTAGTTATCAACTTTTAATGGAAGGTTGGTTGTACTGGACGCATTTGAACTAGCACATTCAATGAAATTATTGTT
>JBQCEX010000298.1:0-12871 GCA_051959855.1 Flavipsychrobacter sp.
GTAAAAGAGTTGCATGGGTTAAATCATCTCTTCCAGGATTGTACTACCTGCACTGTAAATGAATATGCGGTACTTACAGAAACCATGTCTCCTGAGGCCTTACGCATTATAAGCGAATGGCTGGATGCACATGTGAAGCAATAGGAGGCTACAATACTTCCTGCTCCTTTTGTTTTTCAACTGCCGTATATAGCTGGTAGTAGGCGCCTCTGTCTGCTATCAGCGATGCATGGTTGCCACGCTCAATGATCTGGCCTTTCTCCATCACTATTATCTGGTCAGCTTTACGAATGGTTGACAGGCGGTGGGCTATCACTATTGAAGTTCTGCCTTTTATCAGCGTATCGATAGCGTGCTGTATCATCTGCTCACTCTCGCTATCTACAGAGGAGGTGGCTTCGTCGAGTATCAGTATAGACGGATTGTATAATAAAGCACGCGCAAAAGACAGCAACTGCCTTTGTCCCTGCGATAAAGTATTGCCACGCTCCATTACGTCGAACTGATAGCCACCGGGTAATGACATAATGAAATCATGTATGCCCAGCATCTTTGTTACCTCCTCTACTTTAGCAAGTGGAATGCTGGTATTGCGCAGTGTTATGTTATCATACACCGTGCCGGAGAACAGAAATACATCCTGCAACACTATGCCTATATGGCTGCGCAAGCTGTCTATATCATATTCCTTCACATCACGTCCATCAATTAATATGCTGCCCGAATCTATTTCATACAGCCGGTTCAATATGCTGATGATGGATGTCTTGCCTGCACCTGTATGGCCTACTACTGCCATTGTTTTGCCTGGCTCCAGTTTAAAGGATATACCTTTCAATACAGGCACGCCAGGTTTGTAACTAAAATGTACATTGTCAAACTCTACTGCGCCTTGCAGTTGTTCTGCCTTATAGCTGCCATTATTGTGCAGGTATTCCTCGCTATCCAGCACAGTAAAAATTCTTTCGCCGGCTATCATACCCATTTGCAGCACGTTGAACTTATCAGCCATCATACGCAATGGGCGGAACAATAAGTTCAGGTACATGATGAACGCAATCATAACGCCTACACCTATGGTGGCATGCAACATATGAGATGCGCCCCACCATACCAGCAAGCCTTGCGACATTGCCAATATTATTTCTACTACCGGAAAGAAAACAGAATAGGCAAAAATGCCTTTGATATTAGCGTTACGATGCTCTTTGTTTATCTCGTTAAATTTGCCGCCTTCCCGTTTTTCCGCTGCAAAGGCCTGCACTATATACATACCGGTTATATGCTCTTGTGCAAACGCATTTAGTTGAGCTACCGCATTACGTACCCGCTGAAATGACTTATTTACACTTTCTTTGAAATAATAGGTAGCTATTATGAGCAAAGGAAAAGGTGCAAGACATATTAAAGCAAGCCTCCAGTTAGTGATCAGCATTACGGTAATAATGCTGATGATTGTTAGTAAGTCTGCAGCTATGGAAAGGATGCCTTCTGAGAACACATCATTTACCGCTTCTATATCATTAATGGTGCGCGTAGTGAGCGTTCCTATAGCAGTCTTATCATAGTATCCTATGTTCTGATACAATATTTTATGAAACACCTGCCTGCGCATATCATTTACCACTGTTTGCCCCAGCCAACTCGTACGATAGGTGAACCAAAAACGGAAACCGCTTTCTATAAGTAACAATACAAGTTGAATAATGCTGATGATAATAAGCTGGTGCAGCAATCCGTTCTTTATATAATCATCAACGGATTTTTGTATCAGCATAGGGCGTGTTACTGCCAGCCCGGCCAAAATCACCGACAATACCATGGCTGTGTACATAGTAGTTTTGTACGGCCCTGCAAAAGAAAAGATGCGCCGCAGCAGACGCAGGTCGAATATCTTTTTTGTTGTATTGTCTTTCTTAGCCAATTTATTGTTCCTCCTTTACGCTCATCAAATAAGCCTTAATAAAATCATCTATCTCTCCGTCCATCACCGGCCCTACGTTGCCTACTTCATAGTTCGTTCTGTGATCTTTTATCATCTTGTACGGATGGAAAACATAAGAACGTATCTGTGAGCCCCATTCTATTTTCTTTTTGCTGGCATTGGTAGCATTCTTCAATTCTTCACGCTTGCGCAGTTCTTCTTCATACAGGCGGCTTTTCAGCATCTGCATTGCTTTCTCACGGTTCTCACCCTGCGTACGTGCCTGCTGGCATTCCACTATTATTCCGCTGGGTATGTGCTTTAGTCGCACGGCGGTTTCCACCTTGTTCACGTTCTGGCCACCCTTACCGCCTGACCTATAGAATTCCCATTCAATATCGGCAGGGTTCACGGCTATTTCTATGCTATTATCAACCAGAGGATACACGAACACAGAAGCAAAAGAAGTATGCCTGCGGGCATTTGAATCGAATGGTGATATGCGCACCAGCCGGTGTACACCGCTTTCGGCCTTTAGCAAGCCGTAGGCAAACTCGCCATCAAATTCCAGAGTTGCCTGTTTTATGCCGGCACCGTCGCCGTATTGTATATCTATTTCAGATAGTTTCCAACCCTGCTTTTCGCCATACATACGGTACATGCGCAGCAGCATTTCTGCCCAGTCCTGGCTTTCAGTGCCGCCCGCACCGCTGTTTATCACCATTACGGCAGGCATTTCATCCTCAGGTTGGTTCAGGGTAGATTTAAATTCCAGTTCATCTATGTCTTTCTGGGCTTTTTCATAAGCCTGGTTTACCTCCTCTTCGGTAGCTTCACCTTCCTTCCAGAAGTCAAAAAGCACGGCGGCATCCTCTACTATGCCGTTTACCTTTTCATATAGATCGGTCCAGAACTTATTGATCTTTATTTCCTTTAGTATGCCTGTAGCGCGTACATTATCGTCCCAGAAACCGGGAGATAGAGTCAATTGCCTGTCGCTTTCAGTCTTTGCCAGTCGGTCTTCAACACGCAGAAAGCGGTACAAATGCTTTATCCGCTCGCGCATTTCTTTCAGGTTTTCCTGAGTCATAATGGCTGCAAAGGTACGCCAAGATGGCTTAATACATTAATGTGCTTTATTTATACGAACTTGTATAAAGTCTATAGAAAACAAAAGGAGCTGCATTCAGCAGCTCCAAGGTTATAGCAGAAACAGACTTTACTTTATTTTTTGCAGGGTTGTACTCACCCGCATATTCTTATTGATATCAGTAACCTTTAATAAATAATTGCCCGGAGCCACATTGTCCAGCTTTAGCGCCTGTTTTGATTGTCCGCTGAGGTTTTTCAATTGTCTTACAATGCGTCCGTCTGCATCATAAACAGTTATCATATCGTCATGCATTAGCCCATCTACTTCCACCACATCGCTAAATGGATTAGGATACACCTTTATACCTGCATTCTTGTTTACTGTGTTTACGCCAGTCACGGTTTCAGCTACTATCCACAGATTCGAGGTATCGTCTTTGTAGCAACCAGAGCTAAGCGGTATTACCACTGCCTTTATCATGTCTATACCTGGTGCCTTGGTGTAAGTCACTGTTGGTGAAGTGGTGGTGGCAAAATCAACGCCATTATTTTTCCATAGTATTTCGTACGGCCCGCCGGTATTAGTGACAGTAGCGTTAAGGGTAATGGTTGTGCCCACTTTTTCAAAGAATGGGCCTGTAATATCTATGGTCGGCACTATGGTCGGCAAGGCAGGGTTGATCACCATTACAATAGTATCATTGCCTGTACAGTCTGAGCTACCGGTAGCTATTACAATTGCAGGGGCACTGGCTACCGTTACATTTACAGTAGTTCCGGTGCTTGCACTTAAGGGTGCCCCGCTTGGAGAATACCAGTTCCATGTATAAGAACCTGCGCTGGATATATTTACCGCAATATCAGAATTTGCACAAGTGACGGCCGTGTCACCTGAGTGATTTTTGTTTGCATTGCCCGCTGTGGTCCAGTAAGTAGCAGCAGGTGTAAGGACAGAATCCACATCTGCCTTGCTAAATATATAATAGAAATTAATTGCAGTTGTTTGTCCTGCATCCAGGTCACCGATCTTAAAGACCATACCTATCGCTTCGTCAGCAGTATCGCTGCCACTCATGCGGTAATGTACCGTATCTCCTATGCCACCAAACTTACCATAGATTGAATCGAGTTTACCCGTCTCAGGATAATAGTCCCCTCTTACTGTAAAAGCCTTGCCTCGGCAGTCAGTAGTGCCCAGCCCCAAATATGTGTTGGATAAAGGTGCAGAGGTGATATATAAACCAAGGGCAGATACCAGGCTCCTGCCCTGTGCGTTGGGAAGTTTGCCTTCTATTTTATTGATGGTAGTGTACACACCGCTTTCAGCCGCTGTATTGTCAGGGTCCATTGAGCGTGCATAGTAAACATCTTTACGTGCTACACTTCCCCTATTCATCAGTACGATCTGCACTTTCACATATAGCTTGTTTACATCCAGGGTCACTATCTGGGCTACGGTCATGCTATCGAAATCTGCTTCCCACGCTCCGATACGTTCACTGCCCGATGCGGAATAAGATACGTTGCCACCACTAATATGATTATCAGATATACCCGGGCTAGTGCCGCAGCCATAGCCATCCCAGGCATTTGCCTGTATGCCATCTGCCATTATGCTCCAGCCCTCCTGCGGAATGCCTGGCAGGCAATAATCACCAATATAGGCGTAAGGAGAGCCAAAACCCCAACCGTCCTTATCAGGGTCAGCAACAAATGCAAGGTTGGCAGTCCCTGTATAGCACACCCCATGGCAATCCATCATATTGCCCATGCTTCCTTTAGGATGGTAGCCTACCGGAGCGCTTGAGCTGGTGCCAAATGCGCCGTTCCAGTTAATGCCTGCTTCCAGGTAATTTCCCTGTAGAAAAACATTGCAGCTATCCATTTGCCCAAATAATGTAAGGGGTATCGACGAAAAAGCACAGAAGATTATAGCACATGTAATGTAGAATTGCTTCATTGAATGGTGTCTTTTGAATTAATAAATATAATATATTTTTTAAAGGGTAGGTAATAGATCAGTTATAATTATAGACGCTATTAACTAACTAATAGTTAGGAAAATGTATTGTGGAGTTTTGGGGGCATGGTTTTTTAACAAGCAAATTTTATTCTTAATCAAAAAACATCCATTCATGAAAAAGTACATTCTTACCGCACTTCTTATTGTGGGCGTAATAGGCACCACAACTATTGCTTTTGCCCAGGAACAAACAACGCCAAAAGCAGAAAAGAAAGAAGAAAAAATGGAAAAGAAAGAAAGTAAGGCTGTGAAAAAAGCGCACAATGGTGCAGAAAGAAAAACTATAAAGAAACGTGAAAAGGCCAGCAAGAAGCAAGATAAGATGAACATGAAAGCTGAAGAACAAAAATAGGATGGACAGGTTGTTTTAAATAAGGGCCGCACATAGTTGCGGTCTTTATTTTTATAGCGGATCAACCATTTCTTCTTCCAGTACAGGTGCCTGCTTTACTTTAAATGTAAAAGTGCGTTGCGAGACATAGCTGAAAATGGCCACGGCAATATTGGTGAGCACATTAGAAGGCGTGGGGTAGAAATGGCACCATTCCACAAAAATCTTTATAAACACATAGTTTAGCAGCAGGCACATAGTTACCAACAGGGCGTAGCGGAACATCTGTATACGGCTATGCAGGTTTGACTCCTGGAAAACAATATATTTCGAAAGCAGGAAGCCGGTGGGAAAGGTAACTACAAAAGCCATGATAAATGCCGCCACATAGGGCGCTATAACAATGGAAGGCCCTATATGCACTGCCTGTTTTTGCAATATGAAGTTGTACGATACCGAAAAAAGGAAAATATTGAACAGCGTATTGCTGCCTCCGCAAGCCAGATAGCGAAAAGTCTGCTTGTTAATGAAGCGGGAAAAAGGCTTATGAAAGAAATCAATAACTTCCAGAATGATATGTCGGGCTTTGCTAAGCACAGTGTAATCCTGCAAAAATAGGTCTATTTCCTTAAAACTGCTACCATTTCAGTTGATTCATGCGCTTAAAAAAGTCCCTTTCGCGCTCACCTATATTTATTAATAGTTTTGATAATTCATCATACGATACAAGATCCGTCTGCCTTGCCTTCATGATGCGGGCTGCACTGTAGGCAAAATTTCGCCATTCATCACCAATATTGGTCAGCTCTTTTGAGAAGGCTTGCAGATCTTCCCTGCCCAGCATTTGCGCAGCTTCTTCCAGGAAGGCCGCATACAGGTAGCGGAAGCCTGCACCGCCGGTACCTATTTCTTCCTGCATACGTATCACATTACCGAGATACAGCTGCGCTTGTCTCGGTGTCAGTTTAGCAGGGTATTTCTTTATACGGTTTGCCAGCACGAAGATAGCTTTATTGCCAAACCAGCTAATTGGCGGCGTAAGCATAAACCAGCTTGTGCGCTTTATTCCTTTTTCTATAGCTTTTTTAAGGTCTGTATGTTCGGGTATATGATTAATATAGTACATAAACCCTTTAGGTTCCGGTGCTCCTTTGGCAAATCTTGCCTTGGCGAGATCCTCAGGTGCTATAGTAGTCGCCAGCTCCATCACAGGATCACTTACCTTGTACATGCCATTCTCCTTACCATATACAACCAGGTTATGGGCATTGAAATGGAAACGGAAAGCCTCCGGCAGATAGGGTAAATAATATACGCTGCTCAGCATTCCTACAGGTATGCCTTTGTCCAGCGTTTCATCAAGTGCCTGCATTGCCTTATCCGGACTGCGAAAGCGTTCCGTATGCATGTCTATATTAAGCCCCTGGGTCACTCTTTTGAAGATAGCGCCGGGCCAGGTACGAAAGGTAGTGCCGGGCGTACCATTTACTTTCAATATTGGTATATGTGCAAAGAACAACCCGGCTCCGATGCCGAACGCCATTGGCTCGCTAATGGAAAGACCGTGATAGCTCAATAAATTTGCCGTAACCCCACTCTCGCAGTGCGCATGCTGATGATGCCTGAATTCTTGTTCGCTCATTAATATTGTTTACTGTGCCTTGCCAAAATTTTTTAGTGTCTCTACCGGTATATTAAATACCGAAGCGTAGCGCTGCAATAGTTCAGGAGAAAGACTGTTAAAAACAGCAGGTTTCATATGGCGCTTTACCTGCCATTGCCATTTGCCCATATACTTGGCAAGCAGGGCAGTATCCATCAATGTTTTTTCCATAAAGTAAGCTATCGGGCTCAATTCACCGGCCTTCACCTTTGCCTCGGTTTCTGCCAGCTTATCCTCTACTGCATCCCAGGCTTGCTTCATTGCAAAATTTTCGGCTTCCCATCCTGCAGAGTTAGTGCTGGTATATTTGCCGTCTTTATCTACTGCATACACCAGCTTCCGCAGCTTGTCGCCTCCTTTGAAATCTCTTTCATCCTGCGGCACTTCGTTTATATTCATAGATATATAACTGTGTTATCGCGAAAATACTATAAAAACATTATACCTACCGACTTAGGTACATCAGTACGGGAAAGTGGTCGCTATAGCCGTTTATCCAGTGCGTACCTGCGAATGAGCGGTGCGGTTGTCCTTCAAATTTTTTATAATGATCTACCAGGAAGTCCTTATTAAATATCTCTGCATGATCGAACTGTAGTTTACCCACATGCTTCAAAAAAGAACCTGAAACAATGATCTGATCGAATAGATCCCATCGGTGCTTATAGGCCAGTGAGCCTTGTCCGCTATTATATAAGTCAATCATTGGGTCAAACAGTTCTCCCTTTCCGATATTTTTATCTCCCTTCGCCCCCAGTGCCTGCGTTACGCTTGCGTCCGTTGGGTTGTCATTCAGGTCGCCCATCACTATTATTTTAGCGTTGGGTTTGTTTGCCATTATCCGGTCTATTGCATCTCTATCCACTTTTGCAGCGGTAGCGCGCTTTGCATCGCTCTCACCTTCTTCACCCCTGCGTGACGGCCAATGGTTCACAAATACATCTACTGTATCTCCCGCCAGCACACCTTGCACATGCAGCACATCTCTTGTCGTTTCTTTATCCCCCATACCGCTCAGGTCGACATGCAGCGGCGTAGCCTTTATCAGTTTAAAATATTTAGGGTTGTACAGCATGGCCACATCTATACCACGTTCGTCCGGGCCATCAAACCATACATATTGATAATGCCTGTCGGCTAATTCAGGTTGCTTTACCAGGTCATCGAGTACATGCCCATTCTCTATTTCGGCCAGGCCAATAATAGCTGGGCCATCCGCTACCTGGTCTGTTCCTAGCTGCTGTATAGCATACGCTATATTATGCAGCTTTTTATGGTAGATATATTCAGTATAGTGATATTTCCCTTCGGGTGTAAACTCTTCATCGTTCTTACCTGCATCATGTTGTATATCAAAGAAATTCTCACAGTTATAAAATGCAACTGCTACAGTATGGCCATTGTTTTTCTGCGCACAACTGCCAAGGCTTACGAGTAATGCAGTGCAAGCAATAAGAAAGGTCTTCTTCAAGCTATAGATTTTTTAATGGTAGGGCAAATAAAATGCAATACTCGGTTTAAAGAAAATGAATTTAATTGCGCGAAAATTACACTATTTTATGTCACTCAATCAACCACTGATATCCGAATTAAAGCACGAAGCGGCAAATACCCGGAAAATACTGGAGCGCATACCCATGGAAAATGCAGAATGGAGACCGCATACAAAATCCACCACTATTGGCCGTCTTGCTACCCATGTAGCAGAATTACCAGGTTGGATAACCATGATAGCCAGCACGGATGGAATGAATTTTGGTAACGGTAACTACAAGCCTGCCACCGCTACTACCCGTGAAGAGCTGCTGGCTATCTTTGATAAAAATGTTGATGATGCAGTAAAGTCACTGGAAGGCCTGACTGAAGACCATATGAAGGAACCATGGGCGCTTTCAAACGGCGACCGTAAAATATTTGAGATGCCAAAGGCTGCAGTTATCCGTAGCTTTTCAATGAATCATATGCTGCATCACCGTGCACAGCTTTCCGTATATCTGCGTCTCAATGATATACCGGTACCTGGTATGTACGGTCCTTCTGCAGATGAGAAGAATTAAACGCTTGATTATTTAACAATAAAGGCTGCCATTGGGCAGCCTTTATAATTTATACAGATAGCACTCTTATCATGTCTAGCATGTCCGGGCTCATTGGTGCATTTTGTTTTATGACATTGGTAAATGGCGTATAGGCAATCTCTCCATTTATAACGCCCAGCATCACTTGTGTTTTGTTTTCCAGCAGGGCTAATACCGCTGCATATCCCAGGCGGCTTGCCAAAACCCTGTCAGCATAGCTCGGCGATCCGCCTCTTTGTATGTGTCCCAATACGCAAGTGCGCGTATCTAATAATGGGAAACGTTCCTTCACCCGTTCAAATACTTCTTTGGCACCGCCCAGTTCTTCACCTTCCGCTACCACCAGTATATGCACGGTTTTCTTCCTGCGTTCATCCTGGTCTATACGGTCCAGTATTTCATTCATATCCCGCACCTGTTCTGGTATCAGTATATCTTCTGCCCCGCATGATATACCACTATTTATAGCTATATACCCGGCATCACGTCCCATTACTTCTACTACAAACAGGCGGTCATGTGCCTCTGCGGTATCCCTTATTTTATCTATTGCCTCTACAGCTGTATTTACTGCAGTATCAAAACCTATGGTATTGTCTGTGCCTGAAAGGTCTTTATCTATAGTACCTGGCAAGCCCACCGCCGGTATAGTAAATGTTTCAAAAAATTCCACAGCACCACGGAAGGTACCATCGCCACCTATCAGCACCAGTGCCTCTATGCCATGCTTCTGTAATTGATCGTATGCCCTTTGCATACCCTCTTTGGTCATAAATTCTTTGCTGCGAGCGGTTTTTAGTATTGTGCCGCCCCTGCCAATGATATTAGCCACATCAGTCGTTTCCATTCTATGAATATCACCTTCTATCATGCCCTGGTAGCCGCGACGTATGGCATACACTTCTAATCCGTGATAGATAGCAGTACGTACTACTGCTCTTATTGCAGCATTCATGCCCGGGCTGTCACCACCTGAGGTTAAAATCCCTATCTTTTTTAGCTTATTTTCCATAATGAATTGATACAGTAAGTTACATAAATCCTGTATTGCCTTCCGTTCATTTTAAACAGTATTATAATTTCATAACATCAATAAAAGCCGCGCCAAAGGATATATTGGCCTTCAAATTGGCGCTTTTTTTATTTTATGCCCTGTTTTTCGGTATTTTGCCCCATATTATGAGCCGTATTAGCCATTATCTGCTAACTTTTGTTGTTTTCTTTTCTGCTGTTATATCCGCTAATGCCCAGGTGCAGGAGTCCTCATGGCCATCTCCTGAAGTACAGGATATGTACAAGCAGGGCCGCGAATACCTAATGGCTGGCAATTTTCAGCAAGCCATCATTACTTTTCAACAGGGCATACAGTTGGCGCCTAATCAATTGCTTTTTTACCGTGATCTAGGCAAGGCCTACTACCTGGCCGGTGACTATAAAAATGCCCAGGCAACCCTGGAGCCTATACTAAAAAGCGAGCAGGCAGATGATATAAGTTTCCAGACCATGGCTGCCTGCCAGGCTGCTGAAGGAGAAAAGAAAAAAGCTAAAAATACTTTGCAGAAGGGGCTGGAACGCTTTCCTAATTCCGGCATACTGTATCATGATTTGGGTAAAGTATATGAAGCGGACAATGAATTGGTATATGCGCTGCAAACCTGGCTTGATGGAATTCACAAAGATCCTTCTTACCACGTCAATTATTATGAAGCCGCTCGTATGTACATGGATACTAAAAAAGTGGTTTGGGCAATAATATATGGTGAAGTTTTTGTCAATCTTGAACGCCAGACTCCACGTTCCGACGAAGTGCGCGGTATGTTGTTCGACGCGTATAAGCAATTATATACTACTATGCCCCTTACCACTGTTCCGAAATTCGGCAAACATAAGGTTGAAGAGAACAAAGACAATAGTTTTGAGGAGGCAGTCCGCAGTACTTACATGCGCCTGGCGCCAGTAGTGGCAGATGGTGTTACTGTTGAGAACCTCACTATGCTGCGCACCCGTTTCATTATGGATTGGGAATTAAGATATGCGCAAAAATATCCATTTAGCTTGTTTTATTATCAGGATGAGTTATTACGCAGTGGCAATTTTGATATATATAATGAATGGCTGTTTGGTAAAATAGATAATGAGCAGGAATTTGAGGCATGGAAAAAATTTCATCCTGAGGCTATTCCTCAGTATGAAGCATGGGCATCACAGCACCATCTGGAGCCGGTTGCTGGTGACTTCTATAATGATATGAAGGTGGATGACATCTTCTCAAAGAAGAAAAAATAATTATAAACGTTAAAATAAACAGGCTAATTAGTTATAGCATCTAAATACGTTACTTTTGCTGCTATATTGCCGTTTCACATATCATGACATTTTATAAAGGGACTTTTACCAATAAGCTGGGCTTAGCATTGCTTTTTGTGTTTACCTCTGTTGCTGCTTTTGCCCAGCCCATGAATGCAGATAAGATCATTGCCATAATAGGTAAGAATAAAATTGTATTGCAATCTGATATAGACGCCCAGTTAACGCAGTCAAAGCAACAGAGCCCCAATGTGCCGGATGGTGAGTTAAAATGCCAGTTGCTGCAGCAAATGATAGTACAGAAGCTACTGGTAGAACAGGCAGACAGGGACAGTGTTATCGTAAGTGATGACGACGTGGATGCTACCCTGGATAATCGTGTTCGCTATTTTATACGTCTTTATGGCTCAAAGGAAAATCTCGAAAAGGTTTCAGGCAAAACTATTTACCAACTGAAGGATGAATACCGCGATGTGATAAAAGAAGGCATGCTAGCTGAAAAAATGTCCGGCCAGATATTGCAAAACGTAAAGATCACACCTGCTGAAGTAACTGCTTTTTATAATAAAATACCTAAAGATAGTTTGCCCTTACTGCCTGCTACTGTGGAGCTTGGTCAAATAGTAGTTGATCCTTCCGTAAGCCCTGAGATGAATGATTACGCCCATACGAAGCTGGAAGGTATTCGCAAACGTATAGTAGAAGGTAAAGAGAGTTTTGAAACATTGGCAGGTATTTACAGTGAAGACCCTGGTAGCCGTGACAATGGTGGCAGAATAAATGGAGTAAACCGTAATGGAGGCGGTTGGGCACCTGAATTCGTTACTGCAACATTTAAGCTGCAGGATGGAGAAGTTTCGCCTGTTATCAAAACAAAATTCGGTTATCATATCATCCAGATGATATCCCGTAAAGGTGATGAGGCTGATGTAAGGCACATATTGATTCGTCCGCAGGTTACCACAGCAGATTTTAAAAAGGCTATGGATAAGCTGGACAGCGTACGTGCAGAACTTATAGCCGGTAAATTAACATTCCCCGAAGCAGTAGGTAAATATTCTAATGATGATGCAGCTAAGCGCACCGGTGGTATGATAGCAGATCCGAATACAGGTAATACACAAATAGAAATGAGCAAGCTGGACCCGGCCATGATCATGGTGTTAGATAGTCTGCAGCCCGGTGCATATTCTCATCCGCATGTATTTACAACAGATGCCGGTGATAAAAGCTGCCGTATTGTTTTCTTAAAGACTCGTACTGAGCCGCATAAAGCTAATTTGAAGGATGATTATAGTGCTCTTCAGAATTATGCGCTGAACCAAAAGAAAGCGCAAAAAATGCAGGAATGGGTAGCACAGAAATTGCCTACTTACTATCTCAAAATAGATCCTGAATACCGTTCATGTGGAGAATTTAAGAACTGGAATCTCGATGCCAGCACATCAAAATA
>JBQCEX010000299.1:0-8188 GCA_051959855.1 Flavipsychrobacter sp.
AACGAAGCTGACTTAAAGCCATGAGTGCATGGGTACTGCCACAGGAGGGGCATGGTATGCCAGTGAAACGTCGAAACAGGCAAATCGTGTCTGCTCCAACGTGCTCTCGCAGATCGCTGTATCTTAAATTCCAAAGTAGCCAGGTATAGCCGGCAATAAGCAGAAAGCCAAAGGACGTATATAGCTTATTCCGCTTCATGTCATCAATAGAAGAGGCGCATGAGCTTAGCAAAGTTCGTTTCGCGGGTACGGCCCATAATCAGGAACCAATCAACAATTGTCCATATACAAAGGCCACCGCAGGTAAAAAGCTTTGCGAAACCAAGGCCGGTATCACCTACCAGGAACCTGTCAACACCCCAATGACCTACCAATATAGATATAATGAGCACAGTAACGGGGTCGCGAAAATCAAGCGTTTGCAGCATTATAGCTTTCGACTCATCCATTTTCAGCAATTGCTCGTGGATATAGGGCAACTGATGGGCTTCAAAGTACTTTGAATTAGCCATCAGGAACATTTCAACTTTTTGTGCGTCCATAGAGGGTTGTTTATATAATGCGTTAAATATAATCGTTTTATTCTTATTCGTGTGTTTCAGCAATTCTGTTATTAACCATTACTTTTGTCGCTCAAATACAGATTATGCAATTTGAACCGGGCAACCTTTCAAATGACTTTCTCGTAAAACTGTACGAAGAGTTGCTGCGCCCACGAATAATAGAGGAAAAGATGCTGGTGCTGCTGCGCCAGGGACGTATCAGCAAATGGTTTAGCGGAATAGGGCAGGAAGCTATAGCGGTTGGTGCCACAATGGCGCTGGACAGCGATGAATATATAATGCCGCTGCACCGCAACCTGGGTGTTTTTACTGCACGTAAGATGCCATTCGATAAACTGTTCATGCAGTGGCAGGGCCGTAAAGAAGGATTCAGCAAAGGACGCGAACGTTCCTTTCACTTTGGCGCTAATGAATACCATATATGCGGGATGATCTCTCACCTGGGCCCGCAACTGGCTATTGCTGATGGTGTGGCGCTGGCGCACAAGCTGCGTAAGGAAAATAAAGTAGCGCTGGCATTCAGCGGTGACGGTGGTACCAGCGAGGGTGATTTTCATGAAGCACTGAATGTGGCTGCTGTGTGGGGATTGCCTGTGATCTTTCTGATAGAAAACAACGGATATGGACTAAGTACGCCGGTAAATGAACAGTTTGTATGCAAGCAGCTGGCAGACCGTGCCATAGGTTATGGCATGAAGGGAATAACCATAGATGGTAATAATGTGCTGGAGGTATATAAAACGATTGCCGAGGCAAGGGAATACTGCATAAAGAACCAGAAACCTATACTGGTGGAGTGTATGACCTTCCGTATGCGCGGGCATGAGGAAGCCAGCGGTGTAAAGTACGTACCTAAAGAGCTGTTTGAAGAATGGGCCAAGAAAGATCCGGTTGCCAACTATGAAGAATACCTGGTAAAGAATCTGCTGATCTCTGAATATAAACTGAACGAAATACGCAGCCGCATACAAAAAGAAATAGAAGATGGACTGACAACAGGTTTTGCAGCACCGCCGGTGACACCAGATACTGCCGAAGAAATAAAAGATGTGTATGCACCCAACACACGGCTTGAAGTAAAACCAGCCAGTGCTGCGCGCAGCGAAAAGAAATTCATCAATGCAATAAGCGATGGCTTAAGGCAATGTATGACCTTATACTCCAACCTGGTGTTAATGGGCCAGGATATAGCAGAGTATGGCGGCGCCTTTAAGGTAACGGAAGGTTTTGTACAGCAATTCGGCAAGGAGCGTGTACGCAATACGCCACTATGTGAAAGCGCTATAGTAGGCACTGCACTTGGGCTATCTATTAAGGGCTACAAAGCCATGATGGAAATGCAGTTTGCAGATTTCGTAACGGTAGGCTTTAACCAGATCATTAATAACCTTGCTAAAATACACTACCGCTGGGGGCAGAATGCCGATGTAGTAATACGCATGCCTACAGGTGGCGGCGTAGGTGCAGGACCATTCCACTCCCAAAGCAATGAAGCATGGTTCGTTCATACACCAGGGTTAAAGGTGGTTTATCCGTCAACACCGGAGGATGCAAAAGGCTTGCTGATTGCTGCCATTGAAGATCCTAACCCCGTAATGTTCTTTGAGCATAAGGCTTTGTACCGTTCTGTGAGCGGTATGGTGCCGGATGATTATTACACTATAGAAATAGGCAAGGCGCGCCATGTGCAGGCCGGCGAGGATATAAGCATTATTACATATGGTGCGGGCGTGCACTGGGCTATGGACTATGTCAGCCATCACCCTGAAACATCTTTTGATATACTGGACCTGCGTACATTGCTGCCGCTTGACTATGATGCTATAAGGGCCGCTGTACAGCGCACGGGCAAAGTATTATTGCTTCATGAGGATACCTTAACAGGTGGCATAGGCGGCGAAATAGCTGCGTGGATAACTGAACATTGTTTTGAACACCTGGATGCACCTATAGTGCGCTGTGCCAGTCTTGATACCCCGGTACCCTTTGCTATAGAACTGGAACAAAACTTCCTGGCGAAAGCACGCCTGGATGAAAGTGTGAAAAAACTTTTAAGCTACTAGTAAGTATAATATTGTGCCTTAGCAATATTGGACATGTATTAAAATACTAAGGCTTTTTCTATTTTCGTAACTGAAATGCGCCAAGTCATGAGCCTACGTTATCCTGCTATATTAGCATCTGCTGCACTTATTACCTTGTTTTCCTGCAATATGCGGGACAATATGCGCAGTCATGGCAGCATACGCCTGGGCGATTCATCGACCATTGTTACTGAAACTGATTCTCAGTACCTGAAGGACCTGGTAACGGACTTTAATCCTACTATACCGGAGCATACTGAAGAACCTGCAAGTGATACGGCAAGTAAACCTGCACCCCAACAGGCTACTGACACGACCACGGCCCCTGTGCAGGCCACTGCACAACCTGCAGCGCAAACGCCCGCTGAAGAAAAACCAAAACAGGAGACGGCTCAGCCACAAGGCAAGGGCCTTACAATAGCATTTAAAGATGTTACATTCTTTATACCTGGCATAACAGTAAAGACTTACAGGACTCAGAACTTAGAAAAAGCCAGTGGTGCTTCGTACCAGCTTACAGGCGGTAAATTACCCGGCAACCAGATAAAAATAACTTCAGGCACTGTTACCAAGGTATCGCAGCGCTACCAGACAGTAGTAATGATAAAGAATAGCCTGGGAACTTTGCCGCTGGATGCGCTGAACAATACTACCGACTGGCAGGCTTTGCCGGGTGGAAAGAATGGCTACAATATAACCGGGCTGGATAGCAGACACCTGCAATACAGCAGGGCTAATAATGCCCAGATCAAAAAAGCCCTGGAACGCGCTATGCGAGCCCATCGCATCAGCAGGCGCAAAGAAAGGGAATGGCTGAACAGCATAGCCAGGGTACGGGCAGTAAACCAGCCACCACTTAGCGTTACTCTACGTAGCGTGATGTGGAAGATAGAAGGTAAAGATGCCAGGGGCCGCAGCTTCCAGAAGCAGGTGCGTATTGATCTGCCTATTTAGTCAATTGTAGCAATACATTTCAACTCTATGGCAATTGCCGTAGGTAATGAGTCTATACCTACGGTAGTGCGGCAGGGCTGGTTATCCTTAAAGTATTCTGCATATATCCTGTTGTAAGTATGGAAGTCGCGTTTCATATCCACTAAAAAGACTGTCACATCTATCAGCTTATCCCAACTGCTGCCGCTTTCCTCCAGTATTACACGCACATTATCGAATACGCTTCTGCATTGCGCTTCAAAATCAAATGCTTTGTGATTACCATGTTTATCTACCTCCAGTCCGGGTATTTCGTCGGTACCTGCCTTGCGTGGCCCTACGCCGGAAAGAAATAATAAGTTACCCGCCCTGCGTGCATGTGGGTAAAGGCCTACTGGTTTTGGTGCTTTATCGGTAGAAAATTGTTCAGACATTGGTTGTATGTTGTTTCCGCTGCTAAATTATATTAAAACACAGAGCTTAAAAAGTTGTGAAATTTTTCTAATTTATATTATTCTTGTTGTCTGGGAAATCAAACCTTAAATTACTTTGTTATGAGTGTAGCTGATCTTAGGAAAAAAGTGAAACTGATGCTGACATCCAGGGTATTAGCTGGCAATAATGTTACCTGTAATATATGTAATAGATCATTTACCACCTTTATACCTCACTTTAGCAGAATAAATGCAAAATGCCCTAACTGCGCATCACTGGAGCGGACAAGACTTGCATGGTATTTCTTAGATAAACTAGGGCTGGTAAAGCAAGACATGAAGCTGTTGCATATTGCACCGGAAACAGCCTTATTCAATATTTTCAGGAAAAGGTTGGGCAAAAATTACGTAGCAGGAGATATGTTTACGCCAGGCTATAAATATGCTAAAGGGACAGTATTCATGGATGTGACTGATATTCCTTACCCCGACGAATATTTTGATGGCGTAATATGCATTCATGTACTGGAGCATGTACAGGATGATGCCAAAGGATTATCTGAACTATATAGAGTGTTGAAAAAAGGCGGCTTTGGAATAATATTAGTGCCCAACGACAGAAATAGGACTGTAACTTATGAAGACGCCAGTATTACAGACCCATTGGAACGCAGAAAGCATTTTCTTCAATCAGACCATGTAAGAATATATGGCCGGGACTATATAGAACGTTTTAAAGCGCCGGGCTTTAAAGTAGAGCATGAGGATTTCGCAAAAGAAATACCGAATAACATTGCCACAAGGCATGTATTCAAAAGTGACGAAATTTTTCTTCTGCGTAAATAAAACCATATGGAGCTGTGCTATAGCTCTATACACACATTCTTAGGTTCTGTAAAGAAGCGCATAGCATCCCAGCCGCCTTCCCGGCCCACACCACTGTTCTTAAAGCCGCCAAATGGTGTACGCAGATCGCGCAGCAGCCAGCAGTTCACCCATATAATGCCGCTATGCACTTTAGCAGCTATGCGGTTGGCGCGGCTCACATCCTGTGTCCAAATAGTGGCAGCCAGACCATAATCACTGGTATTGGCCAGCATCAGGGCTTCATCTTCTGTTTTGAATGATTGCAGTGTTACTACAGGACCAAATATCTCTTCCATATTTGTCCGACAATTAGGGCCCAGGCCTTCTATAATGGTTGGTTCGATGAAATAACCATTTTCACACCTGCCACCGGGATTAACTGAATGTCCGCCGGCCAATACATGGCCTCCTTCCTGCTTTGCCAGCTCTATGCAGCCCATTACTTTATCAAAGTGCATTTTGCTCACTATAGCGCCCTGCCTGCTTGTCTCGTTCAGCGGGTCGCCTACGGATAGCTTTTTGGCACGGGCAATGAATTCGTGTTTGAACTTCTCGTAAATACTTTCTTCAATCAATATACGGCTGCCACATAAGCATATCTCACCCTGGTTGCTGAAAGATGACTGAAGCGTTATGCGCATCATCTTGTCCCAATCGCAATCGGCAAATATGATGTTAGGATTTTTACCGCCCAGCTCAAGGGATATTTTTTTGAACATAGGGGCAGCAGTAGCAGCTATCTCTTTCCCTGCTCTGGTACTGCCTGTAAATGATATGGCTTTAATATCAGGATGGTTTACTATTGCGGAACCACAGTTAGGCCCACTGCCATGCACTATGTTCAGCACGCCATCAGGCAGTCCGGCATGTTTGCATATCAGGCTTAGCAGGTAACCTGTCATTGGTGTTACCTCACTTGGTTTTGCTATCACGCAGTTACCGGCAGCTAATGCAGGTGCTATTTTCCAGCTGAAAAGATAAAGCGGTAAGTTCCAGGGAGATATGCAACCTACTATGCCTATCGGCTGGCGCAATGTGTAGTTCACTGCTCTATCTTCCATGTGATGGCTTTCAGTAGCAAAATGCATTAAGCCTGTGGCAAAAAAGCGGAAATTGCTGGACGCCCTTGGTATATCTACCATCTTGCTAAGCCATAGCGGTTTACCATTATCATTGGTTTCTGCCAGGGCCAGTGCATCCAGGTTTTCGTCTATCAATTCAGCTATTCTATTTAGTATTTTAAAGCGCTGTTCGGCGGGCGTGGTGCTCCATAGCGGGAAAGCTATTTTTGCCGCGCCTACCGCTTCTTCTACATCGGCCTGGTCACTATCCGGCGTTTGGCTATATACCTCGCCTGTTGCAGGGTTAATATTTGGGATGTATTTACCATTTATAGGTGCCTGCAGGTTGCCTGCTATATAGTTTGCTATGCGTTCAGGAGCAGTGAGATTCATAGATGCAAAGGTAAAAGAATGGCAGAAATGTACATGAAGTTTACTATTTTCGCAGCCAAATGAAAAAATAAGCGTTTTTTAACGGTTTTTCATAAAAACCGTATTTGTACGCATTTATTTTTTGATTTTTTATTAGACATTTGTACTTTGTAATAAAAGGTAT
This sequence comes from Flavipsychrobacter sp., assembly GCA_051959855.1. GTDB lineage: Bacteria > Bacteroidota > Bacteroidia > Chitinophagales > Chitinophagaceae > SZAS-30. The sequence continues at coordinate 6,499 of JBQCEX010000299.1, forward strand.
TTTAACTTGCTATAAACCTCCTGCCTTAATTCCTTTTAGCAGGCAAGTTCAAATGGATTTGAGAGAAAAAACTGCTGTAGAGCAAACCATTTGTAACCGTAAATCACGCTGGTTAATGAAAACCGGAAAAGTCTGCATCGTAAATGACGATGTTATTATGCAGGTTGTAATCAAAAAAATGATTGCACCTTATGTCCAGGCCGAAGACATTATTGCATTTTCAAATGGCAAGGACGTCTTTAATTATCTGCTTGATCATGCTGCAAACGAAGTAATGTTGCCATTTATTATCTTCCTGGATATTAATATGCCATTTATGGATGGTCTGCAATTATTACATAAGTATGATGAAATACAGGAACAGCTAGCTAAACAAATTGACATATATATTGTTAGCTCCACCATGAATGAGGATGAAATTAAGGAGGCTAAATCAAGTCCTTATGTAACAGGATTTATTCAGCCACCTCTTGTTAGCTCATACTTTGAAGGGCTCTTTAGCAAATATAAGTAATATCTATGCATAATTAATTGCCAACATGTAGGTTATTCTTTAGTTTTAAAGTTCGTAACATAGTATTTTACAAACCAAGACAATAACTTAACACAGGTTTGAGTTTTACTCTGTTCGGAGCTATAAGAGAAACCTACACATGATGATTTGCATAGTTGATGATGATTTGCTTGTTCATCCGTTGATCAAGCAATACATTGGTGAGATAAATCCTATATATAAGTTTATTTCTTTCACCGACGGTACAGATATGTACCAATACCTGTTAAACCATAAAACTAATGCAGAATTGCTTCCATCCATTATATTTCTTGATTTGAACATGCCCGTGATGGATGGCTTTTCTTTCCTGGAAAAATATGATGGCTTACGAAAAACAATAGCCTTGAGACCGGAGATATATGTAATAAGCACTACCAGCCATCGCAGCACCATACGGATGATAGAAGGTAACAGAAACGTAAATGGTTTTATAGCCAAACCATTTGAGAAAGATAAAATTCTCAGCATTTTCAACAAATAAATTTCAGTAGAAATACGAAACAAATTGCGTAGTAATACGCTATGCCATCATGGGTGGTTGATGCACCTTTGTACCACGCTCATCTCTTATACCACCTATAGACATTATCACCTTGTTAACTGTCCAACAAAGCCCGGGTTTTGTACCCGGGCTTTTTATTATGATTCCTTTAACATGAGCTGGAACAGCTTTTTAAATATACCTATCAGAAAGATGATTGATAACGATAAAAGGAAGCATTATGAAAAAGATATTGATGGCGCTGGTAGTGATAGGATGTATCAGTTACAGCGCAGACGCGCAAACAAAGACACACAAATCTAAGTGGGATATAAACTATAAGATTTGTAAGTATAATGATGGCTACCATGTATGTGGTACAGAACCGAGATCTGAAATGTCAATGACTTCTAGCGGTACTTATAGCGAAAACAATGTTAACTCATACCAGGGTTATAGGCGCAACTATGCATTACAGCAAGACAATATAATAGTAAGGTACGATGACCCGGAAGCATATAGCGTGGATTTAGGTTCCTGCAGTGACAATAACAGTGAGTTTAGCAATGACAACCGCGATGTGAATGAACAGCAGAATACGGATAATGGAAATTGGTAAGCAGCAGTGCAGCGTCCTTTTTCATAGGACCTGA
>JBQCEX010000300.1:0-13487 GCA_051959855.1 Flavipsychrobacter sp.
GTTTCGGATGAGCAAACAACAATTGACTTACCACCCGGCAGTACGCAAATCATTCCACTTACTGTGGCAAGGCAACCGGGTGCATTAGCTAGCTGGACTCCGGTAAATATTACGGCTCAGCTAAAGAATAGTCCTATAAAAGATCAATATCAATTTTTTGTACGCGATAAAGTCAATACAAACTTCGGCATTTATCCCCTCTCTCAATATATCCAGGTTACTGAAAATCAAAAGTTTTACGAAGTAAAACTGTTGATAAAAAACAAAGGTAACCTCGAGCAACATTACTGCATAGTTCTGGAAAACAGTTTGTTTGAGCTAAATGACAAGTACTATCTCACTCTCCCACCGCATTTTGACAGTACTGTAAGCTACTCATTTCACATAAAAAAAGAAATGTGGGCAAGGTTAAAGAAAGAAGATGTTCGTGTACGCGTGATAAATGACAGCAATCGGGAGAACTATTATTCATACACAGTCGATAAAATAGGTAGTGTAGCTAAACAAAATGCACAAGCATATGAAACTATCCCCATTAGCCTGGAAGGTGGTCTTATGCAATTCAATAACACTATTGCCTACTACGGTGCAATAACGGGAGATATAGCATTTAACAAAGAAACTAATCTGGGCTTTTATTACAGATCACGCGAATTTGGAATTACAGGCGTGCAGTATAACGTCTTCAACATATTTTTCAACTACAAAAAGTGGCAAATTTCTGCAGGCCAAATGATTGGTCCTAAAGACTTTTACACAATAGGTAATGGACTGCGTTTATCATATACTGATAATGAAGGAATTTCTTTTGCTGTCTATGGAATAAAGCATCAACCGGGCCTGGGCACCTTTAATGATATTTATGGCGTCAATTTTGGATATCACCTGACACATGAAATTGTACTGAAACATTGCGTAGCAGCCAGCTATGATACCAGCAGGAACATGAACAGCTACATTCTAACCAATGAAGCGCAGCTCATCAAAAACAAAACCACATCTTTAAATATCAATGGCGGCGTTGGTTTCGATCATCCGCAAGTACCAATACCCGGAGTAAAAGATACTTTAGGAACATCAGTCGGATACAATTTTACTTTTTCTAAAGACAAGTTGCGTGTTATTTCCAGTGTTCAGTTAAATAGCAGTAACTACCCCGGCATGTTCAGGGGGTATAAATATCAGAACCATGATATCAGATACCAGGAAACCAACAGTTTTATTGGCCTGTATTATAGATACAACTATTTAAAGACAAATTATTTTAAAGACAGCATATATAATCTTACCAGCTATAATTACAATTTATCCAACTATGGTGTGCAAGCTGGTTGGAATAACAAGCTAATGAGTATTGTTGTTGGAACAGGCGTACTGACCCAAACAGATCAAACAACTGCACCACCTAAATATATTTCCTATAGTCTGGATTACAGCTTAGCTGTAACCAAGTTTTTATTCTTTCAGTCAAGTTCATTATTAGGCTTTCCAACTTTTTCATTCAGCAAATCGCCTGATCTGTATACTCAATTATTTTCATTAGGATCCAGCTATGGTGGTTTTCAGATGCTTTATTCAAGATTCCCTAACTATCAATCGTCCTTTACTCCTACCGGAGTACAAACAACTGGCGACCAAAAGGGATTTATAGAAACAGCTAACTATGGAGCTTATGTAAATGGTAAATTTTTCCATAATAAGCTGTGCACACGCCTATCGTATTTCCTTACGGAAACATTATCAGATCACACTTCTGTATCCAATGCAAATGCAGATATACGATACGAAAACAAACACATTGGCCTTACAGTATCACTAAATGGCAATATGCCTTTGCAAAAAGAAAACCTCAATAATCATTACGCATCACTATCTGTAATCAAAGATCTGAATGTACCAATTGTATTCAAACGCAAGTACTTTGACCTTAAACTGACAGTATTTAATGATGAGAATAGCAATGGCAAATATGATAATAATGAGCCCATACTGAAGAATGTTCAGGTAACTATAAACAACTATGGTATGCTTACCGATGAAAAGGGTAGCATTCTTTATAAAAATGTAGAGAAAGGCAACTACGTGCTGGATTTCCATAGCATAAAAGGTGTTAAGGGATTAATACCTGCTAACGGTTTTACACAATCTGTTATAGTGAACGGCAAAACCGATATGCAAATACCATTTAAAAAAGCACGTATAATAACAGGCCACTTAAATGTTGAAGTTGACACTATAAGCCATACGCCTGTACCCGTCCTAAATTACAGGGTGACAGCGACAGACAGCAGCGGTGAAAAATATACTGACCTAACTGACGCTCAAGGCAATTTCACACTTAGCCTGCCGGCCGGCAAATATTCCGTGGCGCTTAACCCAGCTGCATTTGCGGATGAAGCAGTAAAACCAACAGAAATTTCATATAACGTAGACCTGGTAAATAACGAAGAAGGTATTGTAATATTTAAACTGGTGCAGAAGAAACGAGGAGTCGTATTTATAAAAGCAGATTTATAACAACTGAAACCATATCATAACTCTTTATTCCACTAATAAAACAAAAACAACATGAAAAAAACAGTCCTCACAATCGCAATTGCACTTGCCGCCTTTGCAAGCCATGCACAGCTTAACAGCACTGCATTTGCTCCGGCGCATGCAACTGTTAAAGACAATGTGCAGGTTCAGGTTCCTAACAAACTGGAAATGAGCCCTGCCCATTCTACCACTATTTTGTCTACCACTACGCTGCCTGCAACTGTAACTAACGACCAAACGTTTACAGTTAAGTCAAACAAGGAATTCAGCGTATACGTAAACATCAATAGCCTTACCAATATCTATTTTGATTACAGCAATGGTACATCATCAAATCACATCGATTGGGATGATCAGTTCCTTATGCCGCTTAGTGATCTGAAAATTAAGGTGGCTACTAACCTCCCTGGTGGTACTGTAGAGAATGGCTTCGACCATTACACGCCACTTACTCACACATGGTTTAACTGGGGCCTTGGTGCACAGCTTATTAATGAAGCTCAGCCAGGTGGTAATCAGCAGTTTGATGTTGCTTACAAAGTTGACCTGGGTTGGAATCACGTAGGTGGTATATATAGCGCTAGCGTTGTGTACACTGCCGTACAGGAATAAAATACAAGAGGGGCATCCGCAAGGGTGCCCTCTCTCATCAAAAACCTATTGACATGCGCAAGCTTACTATTATTTTACTGCTGTTATTGCCAACAGCCTTGTTTGCCAAAAATTACAAATATGGCAAGCTCATTATTGCGTCTAAGGGCAATGACAATATCTCTATAGATAAAACCATAGTCCGTGAATCCCAGGGAAATATTTCGCTTGAGGGGAAATTCCTTAGGATAGATAATAAACACTATAAACTCAAGGCTATTAAAGGGCAAAATCTATATAAAGCTAACGGACGCATTTTCCGGTTACTCTATTCAGGAGATAACCTGGCTTACGTAGAGATCTTTAACTATGACAAAGTTTATAGCTATTGTATTAATGTAACAGACGAACAAGGGACTTATTTATCTGCCAGGTAATGGCAATAAAACCTTTTGTTGTATGACTACAAAAAATATTCAGTTATCAATAATAGCAGCATTCTTATTCGTTTTGAATGCCTTGTTCTATTATTGTTTTAACGACATAGCATTTGTTATCAATTATAACCACCGGACATATCCGGTAAATGCTTTTTTCAGCAACGGATCAGCATCAAAAGCACCTGTACTTACTGCTGATCTTGCCAAACTATTGTTTCCATCGGCGTTCAATGGCTCGGTGGCTGATGTAGGAAGCATTTCGTCTGCAAGTCCTGCCATATCAACAATTGAAAACACTGCCGTTAGTACTATCAATGATGCCGATAATGCTAACTCTGTTGAACCCATTAAAATAAAAGCTGGGGAACATTCCGAGAGCCCTAAAGCATCTGTACAGCCTGCAAAGGATAATACTTCTCCGGAGAAAGCGGATGTTCCAGCTCAAAACGTCACGCCTGGTGATGATGCAATGGCAGTAATAAATGTTCCCCCTGCTAAAAAAGTTGTTGGACATTCTAATAGTGCTGCTTCAAATGACATACCTGTTATTCGGTCTGTCTCAAAAGATGCAAATGTAGCCGGGAAAATGGTATCTATAAATGGACAAAACTCTCTAATGGTTTACCCTACCAGCGCTGAATGGCGTGAGATGTTCGTTATCTTAAATCTTGGCCCTGCAGATAGAGTTGCGCCACAGTCCATTGTCACGCCAGACTTTGACGGTGTTGTATACCCTAGTCTGCAAAAAGGTGAATTGGAAATACACGGAACTAAATATAAAGTTGCCCTGGTGAAGCTTAAAGGACATAGTGCAACCTCTTCCTATCCTTATTTTTTATCATTAGCTAGCTCTAGCTCTTTTTACATATTTGGTGATTATTCTGATAAAAGTAAATGGTATATATACGAGAATGACCAGGTTACTCAATTCATACCATCTTCTGAGATTCACCTTTTTTAGCCAGACATCTATGTAAAGGCTAAATAATTATTATTTTTCTCAAATAGATTTTCTTTCTACAAATAAATTTAATTTAAAATAAATACATACATTAATATGTAAAAACTTGATTTGGATATTAATTATAGCAAGACCATTAACATGCTCCCTTTCAATTTAGTCTAACATGTGTTATCGCTCATATTAAAAGGAAATTTTTCTATAAAACTTTTACTTTTAAAGTATTACATTTAACAATCCTTCGCCTTTTTGAAGCAACATTTCAACCTAATTATCACAACTGAAAAGAATAAAAATTCGTGATAACAGCTAAATCTTTTGGGGTGAAAATGAAAAAATTTTTATTTAATAATTCATTATTTCTAATCCTTGCTCTGCTTTTAGTCTTAAAAGCTTCCGCACAAACAGACAGTTGTAACATTTTTTTACAAGGCCGCTATATAGAGGTAGGCATAAATACCAATGGTGCTTACGGCTCTAGCGTGGGCGCTCCAGCCGGTTACCACCCAAAGGGGGCAACCGGAATCATAGATTCCTGCTATGGAACTTGCCCTAACGGCAATCTTGGATTTGTTGCGGACCCTGATAAAAACGGATGGACAATTGGTACACCCGCATATTTCGGAGACTATTTTATGCCGGGCTATCCCCAGGAAGGATGGAGCATAATGGCTGACGGTAACCAGGCTAATGCATGGAATGGCGGCGGGCAATGTTCATCTGTAACGGGTGCCTATCCTTTTTCAGTATCTGGTTTTCGGGGCAGTAATATCTCTTATATAACTACCACTAACAAAAGGACAGGAATATGGCAAGGCTCATATGATAGCTTACTGATAACCCAAACGACGACAGTAGATACATCTAAAGTGTTTTTTACGGTATATGTTTCTTTGGTTAATAAAGCCCATAGCACCAGGAACAACGTTTATTACCTCAGGACAGTAGATGCCGATAACGATGAACCTGAAGTAGGTCTCACTAACTTTACTACTATTAACTCGGTAGACTACCAGCTTCCCAATTCATTAGGTGCTACACTTATATCCTCTTCCAGCCTTACATACCCCACCAGGGCTTACCTTGGCTTAGGTACACTCGATTGCCGGGCTAAGTGTTTTTATAACAAGGCCAGCCTTATACCATCGTATGGTACTATAGATAGTATGTATGGTAAATATGGAGGAAAGGGCGATACGGTACGATATATATATTCAGGCAAAGACACAGACGATATTGCCATAAACCTTGCGTATAAATTAGGGAATATAGCTGCCGGCGATAGTGTGAATTTTGCTTTCGCATATATTTTAAAGCAATCAGATATTACAGCTGCATTTCAAAGTACACAGCCTTCCCTTAAGGTAGATACGGTGGTTCACCAAAGCGGCGATACCATCCGGGTATGTCGTGGCAGCACAATACCACTTAGTATAGCAAATGCCGGCGGGTACACATGGAGTTGGGTATCACTCACACGAGACTCGGTATATCCGGCAACCGGCCCCTCTGTAAGTGTAAAAATATCCGATACAGCTGCAATCTCAATCATCAGGGCGGTAGGTAGCTCTGCTTGCAATAATGATACCTTTTTTATTAAATTTTTAGCTCCGCCCAAAATTACAATTGATCCGGTTTCTGCACTTTGTAAAGGCGGAACTGTACGGCTTCATGCACGTAACGGAACAAATTTTTCGTGGTCACCGTCCACCGGCTTATCATGCACCTTATGCGATAGTACAATGGCTTCCCCTACTGTCAGTACAACATATAAAGTAGTAGGCACTAACAGTACAGGCTGTCTTGACTCCGCTATGGTTACGGTAACTATAGATACACCGGCTACTGTAAATGTTACTGCACATCCGGCCACAATCTGTGCCGGTGACTCCACAAATTTGTTGGCCAAAGGGTCATCTACCTACTTATGGTCCCCTTCAGGCACCATTTCATGCGCTACATGTGACAGCACATTTGCAAAACCGACTGCCACAACTACATATACATTGGTAGCTACCGATGCCCGAGGTTGTAGAGATACTGGATTCATAACTATTAATGTAAACACAAAACCTGTAATAACGCTGGATTCCACGCTTACCATTTGCAGTGGAAGAAGTGTCACACTCAAAGCGCATGGTGGTACCTCCTATACATGGCGGCCGTCTGCTGCCTGTGCATCCTGCGACAGCAGCTTAGTTTCACCTACGGTCACTACAACATACCATGTTACAGGTACTAATGCCAATGGGTGTAAAGATTCCGCAGCAGCTATTATTACTGTTAATCCATTACCCACCATAACAATTGACTCCTCGCAATCGATATGTGCGGGTTCAACTGTCACGCTTACAGCACATGGTGGTACTAGCTATGTGTGGTCTCCCTCAAGCACAACAGGCTCAACTCTATCAATTACGCCAACCGCTACAACTAAGTATTATATAACTGGTATTGATGCTAATGGGTGTAGCGACGCAGATACTGCTACTATAACAGTGAATGCCAGGCCTACTGTAAGTGCCGGGCCAGATAAAAGCATTTGCAACGGAAGTTCCACAACGCTGAATGCCACCGGCGCAACAAGCTACTCATGGAGTCCATCCTTTGGTTTATCTTGTGTCAACTGTGCTAGCCCCGTAGCATCTCCCAGCGTAAGTACCACCTATGTTGTTACAGGCACTAATGCTAATGGCTGTACGAATACAGACACTGTAGTTGTAACCGTAACAAGTGTAGGAGCCGTAAATGCAGGACCAGATAAGGCAATATGTATAGGGAGCTCTACTCTCTTGTCAGGCACAGGCGCAGTTTCTTATTCATGGTCCCCAACTACCGGTTTGTCATGTAGTACCTGCGCAGTACCAACAGCGTCTCCGTCTTCCACTACCACTTATATTCTGTCCGGTACTAATATCAATGGTTGCATCAGTACCGATACTGTAGTTGTTAAAGTAAATCCATTACCTTCTATAAATGCAGGCACTGATAAAAGCATTTGTGCTGGTGGCTCAACAACACTTTCAGCCAGCGGTGGCAGCACATATTTATGGACGCCGACAACAGGACTTTCATGCAGCACTTGTATCAACCCTGTTGCCACTCCATCCGTTACCACAACTTATGTTGTGGTAGGAACAGACTCTAACGGCTGCGCAAAAGCAGACACAGTAGTAGTAAACGTAAATCCATTACCCGTAGTAAATGCAGGGGCTGACAAAACAATATGTAAGAATAGCAGCACAACATTAACTGCTACAGGTGCAGTTTCTTATTCATGGAGCCCAACAACTGGCCTATCATGTAGTAATTGTGCAAGTCCTACAGCTTCGCCATCTGTTACTACTACTTATATTGTTACAGGCACTAATGCCAATTCCTGTTCAGACACTGATACCATAATCGTTTTTGTTAACCCATTGCCTGTAGTCAGTGCAGGGGCAGATAAGACTTTCTGTGCAGGAGGCAGTGCAACTTTAGTTGGCACAGGTGCTTCCTCTTATTCCTGGTCTCCTTCAGGTGGCCTGTCATGCGGCACCTGCAGTAACCCTATTGCTTCATCAACTGCTACAACTACTTACATTCTTACAGGTACAGATACAAATGGCTGTGTAAATAGAGACACAGTTTTAGTGACTGTAAATCCGCTACCTACAGTAAGTGCAGGTCCGGATAAAGCTGTATGCAATGGTACCGCAGCCTCTCTTACAGCTACTGGCGCCACCTCCTATACTTGGTCGCCTGCTGTTGGCTTATCATGTACCACTTGTGCCAACCCTACCGCGAATCCTTCGTCAACTACAACTTATGTTGTTACAGGTACAGATGCCCATGGCTGTGTAAATACAGATACCATCACCGTTTCAATAAGGTCACTACCTACAGTGAATGCCGGATCTGATGTTTCTATATGTAAGGGCACTTCAACCATATTATCGGCAACGGGCGCCAGTACTTACGTATGGTCGCCGGCTACAGGGCTGGGCTGTAGCACATGTGCCAGCACCACAGCAACTCCATCGGCCTCTACCAGCTACGTAGTTACAGGTACAGATGCTTATGGCTGTTCAAATAAGGATACAGTCAAAGTAACGGTTAACAATGTGGCATCTGTAAGTGCAGGCCCTGATCAAAACGTTTGCATAGGAAACTCTGTTAAACTTACTGCCTCCGGTTCTTCTTCATATGTCTGGACACCTGCTATCGGTTTATCTTGCACTACATGCTACAATCCTACTGCCACACCTGTCGTTACCACAACTTATGTAGTCACTGGCAGTGACACTAATGGTTGTTCTAATTCAGATACAGTGGTGATAACGGTTAAATCACTACCTAAGGTTAGCGCTGGCTCTGATCAATCAATCTGTAGTGGACATACTACATATATTAATGCATCCGGCGCGAGTACCTATGTTTGGTCACCTGCATCTGGTCTGGCGTGCTCAACCTGTGCTAGCTCAAAGGTGACAATAACAGGCACCACAACCTACGTTGTAACAGGCACAGATAACTATGGTTGCGCTGATAGCGATTCTGTAACAATAACTGTTAATCCTTCTCCAATAATAACCGCAGGGCCAAATGCAATGATATGTCGTGGCAACGCGGTAACCGTTAAAGCCAGCGGAGCTAAAAATTATTCCTGGTTCCCTGCCTCGGGATTAGCATGCACTACCTGCGATTCCACCATTGCTAATCCGGGCGCTACCACAACTTACACAGTTGTGGGCACCGCGGCTAATGGTTGCACAGATACTCAGCAGGTGAAGATCACAGTTAATCAACCACCAACGGTATCTGCAGGTAATGATACAATTCTGTGTAATGGCGATAAGATCCAATTGAAAGCTAGCGGCGCAACTACCTATAATTGGTCTCCGTCTGCCACCCTCTCTTGTGCAACATGTTCTAATCCATGGGCAAGCCCTCCCGTGACTATTACATATAGCGTTACAGGAGCAGACATTTATGGATGTCTTGATTCCGACAATATAACTGTTACAGTGCTTGATAAAAAGCAAACTGCCATAGGCGCCGGTGACAGCATTTGTAAAGGCAAATCAGCTCAGCTATATGCTAGCGGTGGCACAAGTTACCTATGGTCACCTGCTGCAAGTCTAAACAGCAATAACGTTCCTGATCCAATAGCCACTCCAGACGTAACAACTACATATAAGGTAATTGTTAGCCAAAGCACTTGTTTTACAGATAGCTTTTATGTAACCGTATTAGTATATCCACCTATTAGCGTCAATGCTGGACCAGATCAAAATGTTATTGCTGGTTCCAGTGTTCAATTACAGGCTACCGCCACCGGCGCTACTACATATACCTGGTCACCTGTTAATGACCTAAGTTGCGCCGACTGTCTTGATCCAGTTGCTACGCCTGCTACTACAACTACCTACACTATTACAGTTACCAATGCAGGCGGTTGTAAGGCTACAGACGATGTGACATTAAACGTCCGCTGCGATAAAAGCCAGGTATTTATACCTAACACGTTTACGCCAAACGGTGATGGTGTAAATGATCGCTTCTATGCTAGTGGCAAAGGCGTTACCATCATCAAACGCTTCAGTATTTACAATCGCTGGGGGCAATTAATCTATAATGCAAACAATATTCCAATTAATGACCCTAACTACGGCTGGGATGGAACCTTCAAAGGTGAGCAAGTAAAACCCGATGTATTTGTCTATATAATAGACGCCACCTGCGAATCAGGAGAACCCATACAACTAAAAGGAGATATTTCTCTTGTAAGATAGGTAGCAATACCAAATGAAATTTGAATAAGGAGTATCAATAAAATACTCTTTATTTTTTTCTACCTGTTTGGCATCATGCCATATCTTTGTTTTAGAAGATATGCAAAGAATGCCCATCACTAGAGAAAATTTACTCCAGGCCCTACAGCACTATTTTGGTTATGATTCATTCCGCTTACAGCAGGAGAACATTATTACAACCATACTTTCTGGAAATGATGTATTAGCAATAATGCCCACCGGCGGTGGCAAATCTATATGCTATCAGTTACCCGCACTATTGCTGCCCGGCATTACTGTTGTTGTTTCTCCGCTTATTGCATTAATGAAAGACCAGGTAGATGCATTGCTTGCCGACGGTATTCCTGCTGCTTTTTTGAATTCTTCTCAATCGGCATCGGAACAATCAAATATTATTGCGCGCGCCAGGCGGAAAGAGCTAAAGATGCTTTATATAGCACCTGAACGATTAGGAAATGGCAATAATCAATTTATAGAATTCCTGAAGGGCTTAAACCCATCTTTGTTTGCTGTTGACGAAGCGCATTGCATCTCCCAATGGGGGCATGACTTCAGGCCTGAATATTTGCAACTGGCCACCCTTAAAAAGCAATTCCCTACCACGCCGGTTATAGCTCTTACTGCAAGTGCTGACAAAATAACGCAAGGCGATATAATGGATAAACTGCAGCTAAATGAGCCTAAACAGTTTATATCCAGTTTCGATAGACCAAACATCACCTATTATATAAGGCCGAAAAAAGATACCATTCCGCATATTATTTCATACCTGAAACAACATCCGGATTATAGTGGGATTATTTATGCACTTTCACGCACTTCAACTGAAAATATCGCCCGCCAAATTGCCGATAGTGGCATCTACACTGCGTATTATCACGCTGGCATGAACGCAGAAGATAGGTCACGCGTACAGGAAGCTTTTCAGCGGGATGAGATAAGGGTCGTGGTCGCAACCATTGCTTTCGGTATGGGTATCGACAAGTCAAATGTTCGCTTCGTAATACATCATGATGTACCCAAAAACATAGAAGGCTATTACCAGGAAACAGGCCGCGCAGGTCGCGATGGACTACACAGCGATGCCATTTTATTTTACTCTGCGGGCGATATTATTAAACTGAGGAAATTTGTTGAGATTGAAGGCAATACCGAGCAAACTGCAATAGCGAACAAAAAGTTACAGCAAATGCAGGTATTTTGTGAAATGGACGGTTGCCGCCGACAGTTTCTGCTTCAATATTTCGGGGAATCTGCACCATCCTTTTGTGGTAACTGCGACTTTTGTCTTGGCAATCGGGAAGAGAAAAGAGCAACCGAAGATGCCCAAAAGGTACTGTCAGCCATTGCACGTACGGGGGAACGTTTCGGAGCTAACTATATTGTCGACTTTCTTCGTGGCTCTGACAGTGAGAAGATACTACGCGAGCATAAAACTCTTAAAACCTATGGCATAGGCAAAGGAGTTAAAAAAGATGAATGGCAACAATTGATCAAACAATTAATACAGCAACAGCTGATCACAAAAACAGATGATCTCTACCCCATTCTTAAGCTGAACGATAAAAGTTGGCAAGTGCTTCGGGGCGATCTTGATGTGAAGCTGATTACCCGCAAGCGCGAAGAAGAGGCTGCAATAGAAGTTCCCGAATATGACAATGCATTGCTGAAACAACTAAAGGAAGTACGTCTGCGTCTTGCCGGCAGAGAAAATGTTCCGGCTTACATTATTATTGCTGACAATGCACTTGTTGAGCTTGCTACCTACCTACCCCAATCATTTGAAGAGCTAAGAAAGGTCTCCGGCTTTGGCGATTATAAAGTTAGCAAGTACGGTGCCGACTTTCTGGATGTTGTTCAGCAGTATAGTAAAGAACATAATCTTGAATCGCGTATATACCTGAAATCGCCTAAACGGGAACGTAAAAGTACAGCACCTTTACGAAGTGCTAATAATACAAACAATAGTCGTTACATTTCTTTACAACTATTCCAGAATGGCAGTACCATTCCAGAGATCGCGTCACTGCGGGGTATTGCAGCCAGCACTGTTGAGTCACATCTTGCAGCATTCGTAGCCTCAGGCGAGTTAAACGTAGAACAGTTTATGCCCAGGCAGAAGTTACATCACATAATCGAAATGATCAAAACCAGTGGCCAGACTGCAGCACTCAAACCTATCAAAGACTTATTGAGCGATGACTACAGTTATGGCGAAATTAAAATGGCGCTTGAGTATTATAAGGCTCAGCTTCAAAACTAATCAAGAGGGTTTTGTTTGTGAAGTGGTCTGTCGAATCCACCCCATACAAGCCCTATTGTAGCGGCGCCACCGCTTAAGTCGGTCCCGCCGGCATTGTTATAGAATAACTGGTTATATTTCGCCTGTATGCCGAAATAGTTATTACTTGTATAGTAATATCGATACTCCAGACCTGCATTCAGATTTAGTGACGATATATACTTGCCGTCGTAGGTATCTTGGTTAGTAGATTTTATTTGGTATAAAGCATCATATTCTATCCCCCCCGTTACTAGTAGCTCGCTTTTAGCTGTTTGTGCCATAGCATATCCTCCTGTAGCGCCCAACGAAATACTGGAGAAATAGTTTGTTGTTTTCTGAAGGTTGTCTTTATAAACCTGGTAACTGTTGGCAGATCTTAGGAACCGCACCTGCATATCAAACCCTAAAACAACACGCTGTGAACGAACAAATAAATTACCACCAATGTCCGGGTGTACGCCCAGCAGTTGCAAGTTACCATTAGGTACCCATACGCCCGCAAACAAGCCTCCACCATAGTTATTCAATCCGTTGCGCTCTTTAACCAGATTATCATAACTTTTCTGCAATACTGTATTATTAAACTCATTAGAGTCCAATCGGTTTAGCACACTCATATCCCTGCTTGCATAAAAATCTACGAGTATCTGTTCCAGCGGGCTTAATCCATTCACATTTTTCAGATCATTGGCCATCGCTGACAAAAATTCATAGTAATGTTCATTCATCGTGTGTAGTGCATAGTAATAATTCATGCTGCTATCTTTGCCTGAATAGTTCTCCTTATAAGCCAGCAGGTAGCGTACCATATTTTCATCATACAGGCTTTCATTAAATTGCCTGTTTCTTATGGCATATAATACTTTAAAAGAAACAAG
>JBQCEX010000301.1:0-7366 GCA_051959855.1 Flavipsychrobacter sp.
GGTAATAGGTGATATAAAAGACGAATTTGATGAAGATGATCTGAATTACAAAAAGATAGATGACCGTAACTATATATTTGAGGGTAAGATGTTGATCAACGACGTGTGTAAAATACTTGGTGAGCCCACAGATATATTTGATGCCGTGCGGGGAGAAAGTGATTCATTGGCCGGCCTGATACTGGAAATTTCAGGAAGATTCCCTGCCGTAAATGACGTGATACATTTTAATAATTTCGATTTCACTGTGCTGGCCATTGACAAAATGAGGATACAACGCGTGAAGCTAACCATAAACGAACCTATACAGCAGGAAAGCGAATAAGCAACGTTATAATCGCAAATATTTACATAAGACCTTGTATATCAAGGTCTTATTTTTTTATATTAAGCTATTCAAATAATGAGGTTTTTTTTATACATTGTGTATGATAAGTTAAAATTGTACAAATAATTGTACTTAAACCAAAAATTAAAATTTCGGTTATGCATTTTAATGGTACTAAGTTCTATACACTTCTATTATGTGGTCTAGCTGGTCCCCTGTTGTTATTGGCAAAAAATCCTGAAAAGGGTAATGAATTGGCAATGACGGGCAAAAAACCTTTAGTTTTCATAGAAAACAAAGGCCAGATAACTAACCAGCACTACAATGCGCGCAATGATATACAGTACAAGCTATCAGGCAACGGTATGGACGTGTTTGTAGGTAATGGAGCTTTACATTACCAGTTTAACAAGGTATCATTCAGCAAAGTCAATAAAACCTTTAATGCTAAAACCTATCGCGTGGATGTGGCGCTGGTAGGTGCCAATAAAAATGCTACAGCCACCGCAGCAGATGAACAGGAGTACCAGGAAAGCTACCGACTGGCCAGGCTGGGCGATAAACAGCTGACAGTGCACTCCTTTAAAAAGATCACTTACAAAGATGTTTATCCTAACATAGACTGGGTGCTATATGTAAAAAACAATTCGTTGGAATATGATTTCGTAGTAAAGCCGGGTGGCGATGTGAAAAATATAAAGCTGCGCTATGACGGAGCTACGAAAATGCTACCTGCTAATGGAGGTATAGCTGTTGTATCGCCAATGGGGAAAGTGATAGAAAAGAAGCCATACAGCTATGAAGCTGCAAGCGGCAAAATGGTGGCATCGAGCTTTGAGCTGAACAAAAACGTACTGAGCTTTAATACAGATGAATACAACGGTACAATAGTAATAGACCCACAAATAGAATGGTCTACTTATTACGGCGGTACAGCCGGAGACCAGGCATTTGGATCTGCAAGTGACGGGAACGGGAATCTATATGTTACCGGAGCAACCAACAGTGCGGCAAATATTGCTACCAGTGGTGCTCATTCTACAACGCTTGGCGGTGGCGGTTCAGATGCATTTCTCGCGAAATTCAGCTCTACGGGTTCACTTACCTGGGCTACTTATTTTGGAGGGTCTTCATCAGACCAGGGAGAGGCGATAGCTATTGATCCGTCAGGAAAGATCTATGTAGCAGGAAATACGGCCAGTAGTTCAGGTATCTCAACGACAGGTGCTTATCAAACCACATTTGGTGGTGGCTCATTTTTTGGAGGTGATGCATTTCTTGCAAAGTTTAATTCCGGCGATACACTGTTATGGAGCACTTACTATGGGGGCATGAGCAATGACTACGGATACGCAGTCACTTGCAATGCGAACGGAGACGTGTACTTAGCCGGCAATACCAACTCTACAGGGCTTAGGGTAATGTATACTACTAATGGTTACGATACTTCGTTTAATGGTACAAGCGATATATTCATTGCGAAATTCAGAAGTAATGGTAATCGCGTATGGAGCACCTTCTACGGAGGCAGCTCTGCCGACCAGGCACAACGACTGGTAACAGATAAATGGGGAAATGTGTATGCGACAGGCTATACCTATAGCAATAGTGGTATTGCTACCTCAGGCGCCTATCAAACAAGTGTGAGTGGGGGCAGCCTGCCGGAGAGTGCCTTCCTTGTAAAATTTGACTCTACCTCCCATTTGAAATGGGGCACTTATTACGGTAACAATTCCAGTCTTGGCTATGGCTTGCTTACCGATACATTAGGCAATATTTATTTATCAGGTTATACATCATCTACAGCTAACATTGCTTCTGCCGGTAGTTATCAGTCAACCTATGCAGGCGCTAATGATCTGTTCCTGGCAAAGTTTGATACAAGCGGAGCAAGAAAATGGGGCACTTACTATGGAGGCACAGCAGCTGAAGGCACAACTGGTGGCTTAGCATTTGATAATTGGGGTAATGTTATCATGACCGGAAATACACAAAGTTCAACCGGAATAGCGACTTCTATTAACGGAGCAGCGCAAAGTGTATTGGGTGGCTTTAAAGACGCATGCCTTGTAAAATTCACACCGTTCGGTCAGTTGGTGTGGGGATCTTATTTTGGAAATAGCGGAGATGATGAAGCCACAGCATTAAGCTATGACCCATCAAACGGAGCTATGTATATGAGCGGCTTCACTAACAGCACATCAGGTATTGCATTAGGTTTGTCTCCTTATCAATCAACCTTCGGTGGAGGTACTTCTGGTTTCTTATATGGTGATGCCTTTATTGCAAAATTCAATCCCGATACAATGGTCTTCGTAAGACAACGCTACACTGATACTTTACTTTGCCCCGGAGGAATATGGAATGTAGCCTACACTACAAGCTACGATTTTAACTCAGGCAATTCATTTACCGTACAGCTATCTGATGCAAGTGGCAGCTTTGCTGCGCCTGTAAATATTGGTACTGCTACAGCTACAAGCTCAGGCACAATAGCCGCCACAGTACCGGCGTTAACACCATTGGGTAATGGCTATAGGATTCGAATTGTATCTACAAACCCGGCATTTACGTCGCCTGACGAGTACTATAACATACATGTAGTGAGTGGCATACCAACACCGGTGGCTAATAACAATGGCCCAATATGTGTTGGCGATTCGCTGAAACTTACATCAAGCAACTCAGCTAATCCACCTGTGACATTATATAGCTGGACAGGGCCGGGCGGATATACTGCCAATACACAAAATCCTGTGATACCAATTACGAGTATGACCAATGCTGGTGCCTATACTGTAACTACTACAAGACCAGGTTGCCCGGGCACATCTGCTAATACTACTGTTGTGATCAACAATGTTTTTCCTAATCTGCCAACAGATAGCGTGAACAGCCCAATATGTGCAGGCAGCACATTGTATTTGTTTAGCAATACTACAACGCCAGGTGCAACATATAGCTGGAGGGGCCCTAATGGCTTTGCATCTACTTTGCAAAATCCAACTATACCTGCTGCCACTTCCCTAGCAACAGGCCGATACTATGTGAGTGCAGTATTTAACACCTGTAAAGCTACTGACAGCTTAGATGCTGTAGTGAATATTCCGGGCTCAGCCAGCATTACGGTGGCAGGCATTCCTACTGATACCTTCTGTGTGGGACAAAATGCAAACTTTACTACCACCACTGCTTTTGGCGGTACTGACCCTAAATATCAATGGGTAGTGAACCATGTAACCCAAATAGGTGCTATAAGCAACGAATGGGGATCTCCATACCTGAGCAATGGTGATACTGTTTATTGTATTCTTACCAGCAATGCAGATTGTATATCTAATCCTGTTGACACAAGTAACTACGTACTGGTAACCATATTGCCTATTACACCACCTACAGTTACTATAACAGCCAGCCCGAGCAGCGTAACAACACCGGGACAAACTATTACTTATACTGCTACCGTAACTAATGGCGGTACTGCACCAACTTATCAATGGTATAAGAACGGCGTACTGATACCAGGTGCTACTACAAATCCTTATGCAACCAATAACGTAAACAATGGCGATGTAATGAGCTGCACTGTGGTAAGCAATGCACAATGTGTATCTCCAAATACGGCAACCGGAAGCAGCGCCCGCCTGGGTGTGGAAATAACTGAAGGTGCAAGCATTGCATCAATGTATCCCAATCCTAATAATGGTAACTTCACTGTTACTGCAAACTTTAATGGAGCCCAACCTAAAGAAGCTACTATTGAAGTGCTGAATGTGGTGGGACAGGTAGTGTACACTGAAACAGTGCAGGTAGTAAATAACTCGCTGAAAGAAAATATAAAGCTGAACAGTGAATTACCTAATGGCATGTACATACTGAAGCTGACAGCTGATGAGAATAGCTCAATATTGCATTTTAGTATTAATCGATAATACTTTCATAATATAAAACGAGAGGGCCTTGCGAATGCGAGGCCCTCTCGTTTTATGTATCTGCTTACTTGGCAAAAATGAGTACAAAGGTGCCAGCTATGATCATGGCAGCACCGAGAGCTGCTTTCCAGGTAAGAGTTTCGCCGAGGAAAATTACGGATATTAATATGGCAAGCGCTACGCTTAATTTGTCTATTGGTGCAACTTTCGCTACCTCGCTCAACTGCAAAGCGCGGAAATAGAACAGCCAGGATAGCCCTGTGGCGCAGCCGGACAAAATGAGGAATGTCCAGTTGGTTTTATTCAGGCCACTTATCTGCGATGTTGTGCCTTTAAAGATAGCGATGCCCCAAGCCAATAACAAAATAACTACCGTTCTGATAGCTGTTGCCAGGTCTGAATCAACGCCTTTGATACCTATCTTAGCGAAGACTGCCACGAGCGCTGCAAAAAATGCTGAGAGTAAAGCATATATCCACCACATGATATTCGTTTTTAGCTAAGCTTTATAAAAAACCATTCCTATCTGATATTACAGCCCTTGTTTAACCATATTATCTTTTTTATAGAGTAACCTTAACATAGAAGGCAAAACTATAAGCAATAAAGGTAAGGCTATAATAAAACCACCTATTACCGCGATAGCCAGGGGCTGATGCAGTTGTGCACCCGTACCAATGCCTAAGGCCAAGGGCATGAGTGCTATAATGGCACCAAGGGCAGTCATAAGCTTAGGACGTAGCCTGGTGGATATGGAATAAACAATAGCCTCGTCCACATTCTTTGATGCCCGGGCTTCACTAAACTGCAGGAAGGTAAATATGGCATTCTCACCAATGATACCTACTATCATAATGAGGCCTGTATAGCTACCGACATTTAAGGCGGTATGTGTTATGAACAATGCGAGGTAGCTGCCGGAAATACCAAGTACTGCAAGTAATACTATAAGCAATGCAATTCTAAATTCCCGGAAAAGAAATAGAATAACACCAAAGACCAACAGGCTGGATGTGATAAGGATCAGTAACAGTTCTTTAAATGATTGCTGCTGCTGCGCATAGGAGCCGCCGTATTCAATATGATAACCTTGAGGCAGCACAACTTTAGATGCAATGGCAGACTTGATGTCTTTTATTACACTACCCAGATCGCGGCCTTCAAGACGAGCTGTAACTACACCTTGTGATTGTAAATTTTCCCTTTGTATCTCAGCATCACCTTCATTGACTATGACAGTGGCCAGATCTGACAATGGTCTTACTTTGTTGCCCGGCAAAATAACTGGTATTTGCTGTACATCTACTGCACTCAGCCTTCTGCTGTTAGGATATACTATCCTGATGTTGGTAAGCTGTTCCTTTTCAGGAATGGAGCCAACAATATTGCCCTCCATAGCAGTTTGTACCTGATACTGCAGGCTGGCAGGCGTAATGCCAAATAGTGCAAGACGGGCAAAATCAGGCACTACTGTAATAGAAGGCCCTGCAATAACAATTCCATTAAAAACATCGGCAGTTCCCTTGACATTAGCGGTTACATCAGCTACCTGTGTTGACAACTGTTTCAGCCTGGCTTGATTATCGCCAAATATTTTTATTTCAATAGGCTGTACTGAAGTCATCAGGTCGCCTAACATATCGCCGATCACCTGGCCGAAGTCAATGCGCAATGCGGGCTGTGTAGATTCAATTTTGTGACGCAAATCTGCAATTACCTCTTCAGTAGTGCGGCTCCTGTTTTTCTTTAACTGTATAAGATAATCACCCCTATTAGGCTCAGTAATGAAAAAACCCATTTGCGTGCCTGTGCGGCGGGAATAAGCCTGTACCTCCGGTGTTGCAGTAATGATTTTTTCAACCTGGCGGAGAATAAAGTCAGTTTCCTGAAGTGAGGTGCCAGGTGGTGAACTATAATCCAGCACAATGCTGCCTTCATCCATTTCTGGTAGAAAACCCGTTTCAAGATGAGGTACAATAAGTATTATCAATGCAATGAGAACAGCAACAAGGCCAATGCTTATAGCCGGACGCTTAATAAAATACGATACCCACTTCTGCCTTTTGACCTCATGCGGCTTTTCCTTTTCAGCATTTTTCTCAGTTCTTCTTTTGCCGCTAAGCAACAGGTATACAACGGGTAAACATATCCAGGTGACAAAGAAAGAACATACAAGCGTAATGATCATTGTATTAGTCATTACCTTGAAATAAGCGCCCGCCACACCTGACATCAGCACAAATGGAAAGAAAATTACTATAGTGCTTACCGATGAACCTAACATGGCAGGGAACAAATAGCGTATGGCTTTTTGCAATAAGGTAGTAGTTGGCTCCTCAGGGTGCTCTTCGTGTGTACGGTGAATCTGCTCTACGACAACAATAGCATCGTCTATTATGAGCCCTATGGCCGCAGCAATAGCGCCAAGCGTCATGATATTAAACGTATAGCCAATGGCATACAAAACAATGAGCGTAAGACAAAGTGTGACGGGAATGGTAATAAGAATAGTAGCGCTTGCCTTTAATGAACGCAGAAATATAATGGCAACGACAATAGCCAATGCCAGTCCTACCCATAAACTATCGGTGACGCTTTTAATGGAATCATTTACAAAATCAGCCTGTACATAATAGGGTTTGATAACAACACCTTTAGGTAGTATTTGCTGCAACTGCTTCACCTTTGCTGTTACCTGGTCTGACACATCGATAAGGTTTGCATTAGGCTGTTTGAAAACGCCTACCAATACAGCATCTCTGCCATTGGCATTAATACGTGTGTACTGCACTGCCTCCTGTATGGTAACATCTCCAATATCTTTAAGCAATACAATCCTCTTCCCGTCATTTCGTACAACAATATTCTTCAGATCATTAATAGTACGCGCCGTAGCATCGGTAACTGTGAGATAAAGATGCCTATAGTCTGACAGATAGCCATTGGACTTAATAAAGTTAGTTTGCCCCAGCGCAGCGCTAACACTATCAGGACTTATGTTTAGTGCGGTAAGCTTTTTAGGATCAAGAGTAAGCCAGTATTCCTTTTGCCTGCCGCCTGTAATCAAAACCTGGGAAATACCCGTTACCTGCGATAAAAATGGCTT
>JBQCEX010000302.1:0-9420 GCA_051959855.1 Flavipsychrobacter sp.
ATTCCATAGCGAAGCGTATTGTAGGTGCTGTAAAATCTAAATTGCCGGGGCGTCTTTTCTTAAGATTTCTGCTTCCAAAACTACTGTAAACAACAGGGTGCCAGGAAATTTCAAAAGGGCTTAAACTGCTCAGGTAGATGAAATTGCAGTTGAGGTATGTACTAGGGCAGGTGAAAATAGCAAATTATAATGCCGAATGCGGAGCCAAGAATCAATCAATACTCTAGTTGTCTTTTACGGTTTATACTGGCAGTTCTTTGCATGTTTTCATTGCAAAGGTCGGAGGCTCGTCATTCAATTTCTACAACCACCGACGGACATCCTCTAAATTTATTTTGCCTGCTATTATTTACTATGGAAAGGAGATATTTTGATTTGCGTGCATCTGCGAAGTGATAACAACTGGATATTTCACTTTTACATTAAAAAATGCACACTATCTGCGGAAGTCCGTCTTTTGGAGACAAGACACTTATTGGCAGGTAAATAATAAATCAATTTTCATTATCCGTATTATCCATACTCTTTAGAAGATCCTCTTTTGCGCCATCCCAATACGGTGTGCGATTCTTTTTCCTGATACGAAGATTCTGAAAAGTCCGATAAAAATTCCCCAGACTCGTGTTAAATGCTATCTCCAGTGCGGTCATGATCTGTTTGATGTCCGCTTTTCCATGATTGATCGAGCCCTTGGCGTATATGCCATACCCCAGCTCAATCAGCGCCGATTTTGAATCAGTCCATACAATGGCTGATTTGTTTTTTTCTCCGTCTGATAAAGGTGCGCCGGGATGTTCCAGGTTATAAATGCATCGGTGCAGGTAATTGCTGAACTGCTCATAAGCCTGCAATTTGGCAAATTGAAAACTATAAACTGTAGAAAAGCGGGTATCCGTATCTGACATACTTATGGGTGTGATCAGATCGCTCTTACTCTCCCTTAAAAAATATCGTTCGTCGTGTATTGTGTTTCCGGTTCTATAGTAAGTATATAGTTCGTTGTAGCGTTTGAAATAGATATCGGCGCGATGCGCACCCAGTCGGTAATGTGCGATTTCTTCCTCACGACCAACAGGAGGCTTCCAGGATTCAACCTGAAAGATTTCCATGTAATAAAGAAGCTCTTTTAAGAACATGGGCTTTAAATTCTTGAAAAAGAATATTTCGTCCTGCTTCCCGGTAAATTGATGGGCAATTATATATTTTTTTAGCTGCAAAAGTGCTTGTTCAACGACCTTATACGACTGCATGGCACGTTGCAGAATGTTCTCTGAGGTCATTGCAATCTGATCAAGTGCCTCCAGCATGGCTTCATAAATAGATGATATTTCCTTATTCATAAAATATTATTAGCGTTTTAATAAGGGTATTCCGGACACAAATTGCTAAACCCAATTATCAAAATATTTTAAATCAATAGTCGCCAAATAAGCGCATGTGGGTTTTTTAACTGATTGTAAAATTTTAGGGCTTGAGTAAAAAGGCGCTAAAGTTACTTAGGGCTTTTCAGATAATTTAGAGGCAAAAGACATGCGAAATCGCGAGGTAAAGATTACTATTTCGGTACATAAACGGGGTTTACTTTTGCTTCATGGAAAAGAGGGAAACAATTCGGATAGGATTTGCAGACGATCATAACCTGGTAAGGAAAGGCATAATTTCCATGTTATCAAAATTGGGCGGAGTGGACATAGTGATCGAGGCAGTAAACGGAAGGGAGTTGATCTCAAAGATGGAAGCCGCACAAAAACTTCCTGATTTATGCATCCTTGATATCAGTATGCCGGTGATGGATGGGTTCACTGTACTTCATGAAATCAAAAGACGTTGGCCGTTTATGAAGATATTGATTCTCACAGCCTTCTTTTCTGAAATCTACATAATACGAATGATGCTGGCCGGCGCCAACGGCTACCTGCTGAAAGAATGTGATATAGAAGAAGTGAAAGCAGCTGTTATTTCTATTTATGAGGAGGGTTATTATTATTCTGAATGTGCCAACAGCACTGTTTTCCATCTGATCAACACTAATGCCATAAAAACACAGGCATTTACAGAAAATGAAATTGAGGTATTGAAATATTGCTGCTCTGACCTGAGCTATAGCCAGATCGCCCAGCAAATGAACACCACCATCAGAAGTGTGGAGGGATATAGGGACCGGTTATTTCATAAGCTTAATGTCAACAACCGCGTTGCACTTGTCCTTTTTGCCATCCAATTTGGGCTTGTTATCCTTGATACGAATTATACCGGTAAAACAGTAATTCCATTAACAAAAACTAAATAGACTATGAAAAGCGCACTTTTGGTTTTGCTGGCACTCCCCGTGCTGGCCGGCTGCACGACGTCCAATGCGAATCCCGCTACCTTCAATCCGGTAAAGCAGGGAATGAAAACAACTGGTTCAGGCTATGGCTTTCCGGATGTGATCCCGAATGACTCCGCAAACAAAATGATCGGCAGCTACCTGAACAGTATAAATTATATTGGCAATGACTCTGATGTCCGTTCTTTTTCTGTAAATGCTTCGCTACTGCGTTTGTTTCTTGATAGCCTGAGCGGAAGCAGTACGATAACCGGCCTGAAAATATTTCTTGGACACAGGCTTAGTTACATCAATTCAGGTATGGCTAACAAAAATTGCGGCTACAGCAATAATGGATTAACTTTAATACTTGCCTGTTATACCAGCACGGGTAATTATGTATATTTAAACAACAACCTTGTCATAGACAATTCAATGGCTTGTCCTACAAACTGCCCTCCCGGCGTTGCAGGCGATCCGTTACTACCCTAAACCGGTCACGATGAACTACTACTTCTCAGTAATCATGAGCTTGTCTTTGTCGGCATTGCCTGTGCTGGTAGCAGCCATGCGCTATAAAATGCTGGACAAAGCTTCCAGGATGATATTTTATTTGCTCAGCCTGGCCTTTCTGACAGAGTGCTTTGCAGCAGTGGTTGCCTTCAGGTACCGGAATAATCTGGCCGTATATAATGTCTCAAATCTGGGCCAGGTATTTTTGATCACCCTGTATTTCAATTTTTGTAGCAGCACGTTGAAACGAAGGAATATTGGATTGCTTATCGGTGTACTGAGCGTTATAGTGGGTGTTCTTAATATGTTGTTATTTCAGCCGATAAATACTTATAACAGCAATTATTTTCTGTATCAAACACTAATCGTCCTCGCATTGGGGATGTACGTTTATACGCAATTCCTGCTGAATAAAACTTATCTCCGGATTCAACAGTCACCACATTTCTGGTTTATCCTGGTATTGTTCTTTTTCTATGTGTTCAATTTCTTTACTATGTCCCTTTATGACTACGAGACCAAACACCTGAACGAGTACAAAAAATTAGTCGACTATTTGATTGTTTTCCTGAGCGCAGCAACTAACACGGCTTTCACACTGGTTTTTGTATTCTATCCCAGATTAAATCTCAGGTATGTTGGATAGCTCTCTTATTGTGCTCTTTGTAGCAGGAACCATCATCCTGATCCTGTTTACATTTTTATTGGTGTTTTTCACGATTCATTACCGGTCGCGGCTCAATCAGCATCACGAAGAAAGGGAAAGATTATTAAACGCTAAGCTGGAGGAGGGGGAGCGAATGATGAACCAGATCGCAAAGGAAGTTCATGACAACATTGGGCAGCTGTCCAACTTTTTGAAAATGACATTGAGGCAGCTCGAAAAATACACTAATGGAGAGGAAAGCAGACAGTACCTGGAGGACGTAAAGAATATTACCGACCAGATAATTATCCATTCGAATAATATCAGCCATTCGTTGAACAGTGATTTTATAAAACAGCGTGGGTTTTTGAATGTCCTTCAGGACGATATAGAATACCTGAGGCGTTCCGGTAAACTCAATTGTAAATTGCAGATCGACGGACCAATAAATGATAATCACCCAGAGAAAGATTTGCTGATATACAGGATTGCACAGGAAGTAATTAATAATATTATCAAGCATTCAGGCGCAAGAAATGTCGATATCGATGTCTCATACATTGAAGAAGGCTTCAGTATGGAGATCAAAGATGATGGTAGCGGTTTTGATCCTAAAAGCAGCGCCGGACGAGGCATCGGGCTGGAAAACATGCGGGAAAGAACACGGCTGCTAAATGGCGATCTTCAAATTATGTCTCAACCCGGGAGTGGCTGCACAGTTACCCTTTCTATTCCTGATTTTTAATCCGGTCAATAAATATTGTTTATGGCGAAAGTCATTCTCCTTGAAGTCGACATCAAACGGCTTGAGGACATCAGGCAATTTATTGTTCAAAATATGGCGACCGGCCTATCTGTTCGCCAAATCGCACAGCAATTCCAAATAGGTGAGTCAACGCTCCACCGGCACTTTACAACCTATTTTAAGATGCCGATTTATCAGTTCATATTAAAATGTCGGATGGAACGTGCTAAGGAATTAATTGTCGGACGTACTGTTACTATAAACCAGGTTAGCACAATGGTCGGGTATCATGAGCTATCAAGTTTCACCAGAGCTTTCACTAAATTTTACGGGAAGTCCCCCAGGCACTATTTTGATGAATTGGATTAAGTGAGCGAAAATGTCAAAAAATAGAGAGGATTGGACAAAAGATTGAGAGGATCTGCTAAACAGTGCATGTACCTCATCAATTAATTTTACATCGGACTTAAGTTATAGACGGGATTTCCCCTCAGCCAGACAATCATATCAATTCCCAATACTATCACTATGCTTCGAAAAGTCACTATCTATCTTACTTCTGCATTGCTTATCATTTTGTTTGTGTATGCCGCATCCAGCAAGGTGATCGAATATGATAAATTCAAAATAGAGCTTGGGAAATCCCCTGTACTCACATCATTCTCCGCCTTTGTAGCAATCGCTGTGCCTTCGATCGAGCTGCTGATTTCCGTTTTGCTTGCGATTAAACAGACGCGGCAAATTGGATTGTACGCTTCGCTTTTTCTACTTGCATTATTTACGACTTACCTAATTGTCATTCTGAATTTCAGCTATTATATTCCGTGCAGTTGCGGCGGCATTTTGCAGGACCTTTCCTGGAAAACACACATTTTGTTTAACTCGTTTTTCATTGTCATTACCATAATTGCAATTGGGCTTAATTCGCGAACTCCCAAACTAAACAATCAATTTTCAGCATAAATTTTTGGCCAGACAGGATAAGCCGAACACCTGTAGAAGATAGTAGGCAATTATTCAATCAAAGTTTTTATTGCTTTTTAAGATTATAAAAGCATAGAATACTATGAAAAAGATCAAATTGGCACTAGTTGCCCTTGCATTTGTTACAGGAATCGGAGGTGCTATGGCATCGACTTCTCACGCAAGCCTGGGCCAATGCCCTGGAAATGTAGCCCCGGCTAATTGCACTGGCGGTAGCACGGAATGCTGCTTTATTTTGGTAAATGGCCAGCAGCAAATAGTTGATAAACCCTAGTCTAAAAAAATATGGACCGCAGGTGTTTACCTGCGGTTTATTAATCTTTAAGCTATGAGGCAGACTAATACCTTATTGAAAGTTAGCGCAACAACATTAGCAGCAATCGGGATTGTCATAATTGCATGGATATTGGCGCCAAAGCCAAACAGTAAGCCAAATGCATTTAGAAGAAACGTTTTAAACTTGGATCTAAAGAAGATGAGTGAAAGACATTTCGACAGCGTCTATGAAAAAGTCTCAGGGATAACAGCAAACAATATTTTCTTTAAGGACTACGACCCCTCAAAGACTATCAAGACAGACCAAAATCTTGATGGACCCTTAGTTTCAGAGCTGAACATAGGCCACATAGCTCATCTGTGGCCTGTTTATTTTTCACAGGTAACGGATTCCAATATTTACATCTTAGGTGCGAACGTTCCCTGTATCATATCTCACAGCCTGAGCACAAATAAAAACGAAGTATTCAAAGCTCCGAGTACGTTTACAAAAGGGGTAGTTGTTTCCCCGGCGACAGCAATTCTAAGAATCTCTGATGATGATTATTCCATTCAGATTTTCAATAAATGGAATTATCGCAGAAACCAGGTGAATAAAGCACCGGCGATCCTCGACCGCATTCCGGATGGTGGCTTTTCTACTGATGGTAACCTGTTATATGACCATAAATCAGGACTGGTATTTTATACTCTTTTTTACAGGAACAGATTCTATTGCCTGGACACCAACCTGAAATTACTTTATGAAGCAAGGACTATTGATACAACAAATGCCTATACAATAAAAGTAAATCACGGGAAAGTGCCGGGAAAGGAAGTTTTTACAATTGCAGCACCTCCCGTGATGGTGAATGGCCCCAGCTATGTTGCGAACAACAAATTATTTATTTGTTCCAATCTTAAAGCAGATAATGAACCAGGTGAAAAATTTAATAACAATGCGGCCATAGACGTTTACAGAACAGCAGATGGTAAATATCTCGCCAGTTTCTACATACCAAATCTCAGGAACAAGAAAGTTAGCTCCTTTGCTGTTTCAGAGGATCTGATATTAGCGCTTTACGATAAAAATGTCGTTACCTATCAGCTGCCGGCAAGTGTGAAAAATCTATAAAGGACATCATTTGCTTTCTGTCAGACGCAATACTTTTTCAGGCCGGTTTGTATCAATCAACTGCAGATTGAATTTTTTCAATTCCGTATTCACGGCATTTATATCGCCCATTTTTGCAGTGAAGGCAATATCTATATTGTAATTTATGGATAATTCATCAACGATCAATTTCCATTTGGTGCCCGAAGTAAGGTAATAACTCAGACAATCTATCAAAACATGAACCGGCTGGTTTATGAGCTTAATTCCGTAATTGTCTTTTTCATATTCGGCTTTAGCTCCTCCTGTTTTAACGCGGTTTTTTCCAAATCCTTTTAATACCAGGCAATGTGTGCTTTTTGTAATTAAAGCTGCCTTGATTTTAAATGTTCGCTCCAGGTCTTGCTTCATTACATCCGTAAGCTGCTTTTCATTCGCATGTTGCATAACGAGGTCGTAGCAGTAATCATACTTAGCTCTGTATTGGTTTATATTTTTATCATTAGTCAGGTAATAACGCAATTGCCCTGTCTCATTATCAATCAGGTTACCCGGATAAGGTGACGATAATATAAATGTCTGCCCATCGTCCGTGGTCATAGATTTAAACTTACCATATGCCGCTGCGAATAGTTGCACCGAAGTAAAATTCCAGAAATTCAGCTGCCCGTAGTCATCTTCGCCCTTGCTTAATTTGATATAGCTTAGCCGATCCAAACTCGTTGAATCATATCGCCTGACGAATGACCGGTAAAGCATCTGGTCAGGATTCTTTAAGTTCTGAGTTAACAAACGATTATCCTGAGCTTTTGTCGTATCTTTTGTATCTAAGCGCGGACTGCTCCCTTTCTCAAGAAGCGTTTCAATTAAATGCATGTCCACCTGCTCGGCTCGTCCAAGAACGATTCCTTGTGATGAGATAATTATGTCCCCACCAATAGAGCCATCTTTGCGCAAAAACTTATTAAATAAATCCTTATCAATGACAGCGCTCGGCAGTATGAATGATTTATTGAGTTCATGTACCCTTTTAAATAGGCTTTCAATACGTTCCTTTTTTTCGTATCCAACCAAAAGGACCTGGACCTGTTTGCCATATTTATGCTGTATTGAATCAAGCTTAGGAAACTGCTCGATGCAGGGGCCGCAATACGTTGCATAGAAATCGAGAATCAGTATTTTGCCCTTGAAGTCTGAGACCTTTGCGTGGGCGGATTTGTAATCAAGCATGTCCCGAAAATCATAATCGGGACATGCTTTACCAATTTCAATCGAAGCCAACTGCTGTGCATCAACAGTGGTTGCCAGTAAACACAGAAACAATAGTAATTTAGCTTTCATACACTTGCTCTATCATCAACTTCAATAGCCGGGGTTTTGCGTCAGATTAGGATTTCGGCCAATTTCTGTTTGTGGTATGGGGTAGAGCTGGCCGCTTGACTTCCAGTTGGTTTTTTCAGCGGACAACACCGCGTCAGCTGAGCCAGTGCGTTTGAGGTCGAGCCATCGATGTCCCCATTCACAAAACAATTCAGTTTGGCGCTCATGCAAAATGGCAGTCAATAAAGAAGCCTTGTCAGTGGCACTGGTATTCGGAAGACCCGCTCGTGTACGTATTGCATTTAAATCAGCCTGGCTGCCACTGATATCATCTAACTGCGCCTTTGATTCCGCACTGATCAGGTACATTTCTGCTAACCGTATTACCATATCGTATTCATTGTTGTTCATGTTTGCTGAATTTCCCTTGTACTTGTAAGGATAATAATAAGTGTTCCCGTCAGTTGCAACGCTGTTCGTCCAGTTAGTCTTCCTTTGATCTCCCGGTTCGAAGGAACTTATTAATTGATCCGTAAGCGCAAAGGTTGGTGGATTGGTTCCTGTGGGAATGAACTGGTTGCCCAGGTAGGTGTAATTAGCAATAAAAAATTGTAAAATGGCCTCTGAACTGTTTTTTAAGAAAACACTATTTATATCAGATAAGCTGTATAAGGACGATTGCTGAATAACTGCTGATGCCTGTGCTCCGGCATCTTTCCAATCACTTAAATAGAGATAAACGCGGGCCAGAAGTGCGGTAGCTACCCATTTATTTGCTCTTACTTTTTCGCCCGAAGAATAAGAATAATCGTTCGCCAGCTTTGCCTGGGCTTGCTGCAAGTCTGATACGACCGCTTTGTAAACATCCGAGGCAGGCGCCCTCGCCTGTAATGCAGTTTGACTGGGGTCAGTTGTTGTAATGAGAGGCACAGCACCAAAATAATTTACCAGGTAAACGTTACAAAAGGCACGGGTGAAATATGCCTCGCCCAGCAACTGGTTTTTCATGGCTGCAGAAACGCTGTTTGGCTTTTGCAAGCCTTCTATTACCATGTTTGCCTGGTAAATCACTGCGTATAAGCCCTGCCAGTAATTGGCAATTAAATAATCATTTGCTTGTAGGGTGTTTGTCTGAAATTGCACGAAAGTGGTTGTGCTGGCATTCACGGAAGTCAGCTCATCAGCAGATAAGCCCGGAAAAATGGTTGTATAACGGCCGCTAAACACACTGGGATTAGTAAAATTATACATGGAGGCATACATACCGGCCACGACAGCGTTCGCGGTTTTATCATCATTGAATACATTGCTGTTAACCAACTGATTTTTAGGAGCAGGAACTTCTACAAATTTCCTGCAACCGATATTGGTCATGGTAAGCAAACAGACGATGCAAATACCTATGCTGTTTCTAAATATTGTTTTTGCTTTCATTGTAAATGACTCCTTTTAAAGTTTGCAACTAATACCGGCAGACAAGACCCTCAGATTCGGCAAATTGACGCCAAATGCGCCAATGGCTTCCGGGTCATAAC
>JBQCEX010000303.1:0-2620 GCA_051959855.1 Flavipsychrobacter sp.
CATCCGGTAGATTAACTTTGAGCATTATTTAAACCAAAATTTTTTAGACTATGGCACATTCACTTCCCGCATTGCCTTATTCATTCGATGCACTGGAGCCTTATATAGACGCGCAAACCATGCAGATCCATCATGGCAAGCACCACCAGGCATACGTTGATAATTTGAATAAAGCACTTGCTGGCACAGGCGACGAGGATAAGACATTAGAAGAGCTGATGGCTAATATTTCATCTTATCCTGCAGCTGTACGCAACAACGGCGGCGGTCATTATAATCATACTTTGTTCTGGACGGTTTTAGGCCCTAATGCAGGCGGTCAGCCTTCAGGCGACCTGGCTAAAGCTATCAATGATGCATTTGGCTCATTCGATGCTTTAAAGGAAAAGATGAACACGGCAGGCGCTACTCGTTTTGGTAGCGGCTGGGCCTGGCTCATCGTTAAAGATGGCAAATTGGAAGTTACTTCAACCCCTAACCAGGACAATCCGTTAATGGACATCGCAGAAGTAAAAGGTCACCCAATCCTTGGCTTCGACGTTTGGGAACACGCATACTACCTCAAATATCAAAACCGTCGTCCTGAATACCTGAATAACATCTGGAATGTTATCAACTGGAACGAAGTAGAAAAACGCTACAAAGCAGCCTTATAATAAAGCGAACAATCTTTTTTAGATAAAGGGGCCTTATGGCCCCTTTATATTTTATTCCGGTGAGCCACAGTTAACCATATAATTAGCTAAATCATCTTTATCCAGTAACCCAACAAAATCCACCGGAGTCAATTAGCCTGGCAGCGCAGTAGCACTGTCGTCCCATAGCAGCACCAACCGGAAAAAATGAAGCTTTTTTTTTCCGGCGGCTTTCTTTTGCCCTACTTTTCTTTGCCGCCAAAGAAAAGTATGAACACGCGGAAGACACGCAACAAACAACTGAAATAATAAGAGAAAAAAACAGAAATAATATTGGTATTACACTGCCGTATTCTTTACACCAACAGCATTATTTCTTCCCATGAAAACCGAACAGGAAACCACCTCCCAATATCAATCCTCCGGGAGACATAGCATTTATCCGGTCTTTCTGATCTTGCGTTAGCATGGGGCCTGATATCACCTTATACTTGGTATTTGTAACAGGCACTGACCAGCCAAACATCAGGAAAATATTGTTACCACGTTTACCTACCTGCCAGTATTTGTAACCTGCAAAAAATACATTTGTCTTGGGTTCCAGATTCAACGTTACATCTTGCTTTCCGGTTACTGTATGCAATGTTTTATGCACGTCTCTCACTCCCGAATTGCGTGTAGCACCTGCACCTACGGCCCAGCTTTTATGACATGGATTGAAAAAGTAAGTTACGTCTCCATAAGCTTTGGTTCCCCAATAGCTCAACCCTACACCTGCACCCAACGAAACTTTTTGATTAATAGGTAACGAAGCATTGATACCTATTATGCCTGGTGAATTATTAACTCCTATGCTTAACCCAAGGTAAAACACAGGGCATGAATTATTGTTTTCTTTTTTGTCAATATGCTCTTTACCATAGCCTTTCGGTATGAGTATCAACAGCGCACCAATAATAACAGGTATTATTCTCTTCATAAAGCAATAAAAACTAACATCTTATAAAGATAAGTATAAACGTTTCAAATTAAGAAATTAGTATGACTGCTTTCAGGAAATAAAGTTTAGCTATGTATCCCGTTTTTTTCCAGGTCCATTAGCATGGCTTTGGCTTTTGCATTATCAGGATGTTTCTTTATCAGGTGCGCCAGGCACTTTTTAGCTTTACCTGCTTCATTATTATTATGATACCATACTGCCAGGTTCACAAGGGTTTGCTCATGGTCGGGGTCCAGCGCTTCGGCTTTCTTCAGGTAGTCATAGGCCATGGTATTATTACCCTGCTGCATATATATATAGCCTAGGTTGGTATTAGCGCTGGTATAGTCAGGATTTTCGTCCACTATGAAATTGAACACTTTAGTGGCTTCCGGTATATTGCCCAGTGCCAGCAGGCAGGTGCCGTATTTGTTTTCAAAGTCTAAAGCGTATGGCCATATCTGTATAGACCGTTGGTACCAGGGTAGCGCTTTGTCCGGCTGTTGCAGCTCATAGTATGCTTCCCCTATGCGGTAGGCGGTCCATGCATCATTCATATCAGCAGGCTTCAGTTTTTCTGCATATTGGGTTACATGCACAAAATCATTCAACAGATAATATACACGTATATAATCCCTGTTTTGCTTTTCACCATTCTCTACATCCGTTTGCCTGTTCAGGTACTTCATAGCCGAGTCAAGCAATGGCCTTTGAGATGCATAACGCTCATAAAACTCCATGTATCCCCTGGCTGTTGTTATGGCATCTACATGGTCATTATTAAAGCACTTCAGGCCCAGGAAGGCTGTTATTTGCCGCTTCATGGAGTCATCCACAGGGCGTTTCCTTATATAGTGATCGGTCACCGCTACGTGCGGTATATCCACGCTTCCGTTGTGGGGCATGTGACAGATCACGCAATCATTATTTTTCAAAGCACGCACTTCCGGCTTTTCACTACACTGGGTCTGTCCGCTTTTGGCACCGTGGCAGCTCTGGCACGCAT
>JBQCEX010000304.1:0-3042 GCA_051959855.1 Flavipsychrobacter sp.
AGGCAGCCTTATGGGCATGTTCCATACCCTCCAGACGCAGCACCCTACGCAGTTCCTCAGCTACATGACGGCCATCACTACCGATGCTACCTTGTATGCCGATCAGTATTATGCAGGTGCCCTGCCGCCCAAGCTGCAGCCAATAGTAAATGCCTATGGCGTTAAGTCCCGTGTCACAGCCTTCTTCGATAGCTGGAGCGGCGCCCACGCCGAGCTCACCTCTGTCAACAGCACCAATGCACTGCTGCAGGTCAAGTACAATGAGAGTCCGCTCACTTATGTCAATGCGCTCGATGATGCCGCAGGCGATGCCACGGTAGACGATGCCATAGCAGCTATTCCCGGCCTGTCGTTCACAGCCTATGTCAATAACATCATAGCAGTCACCAATATAAATCCTAATGTCGCCTTGCAGAATGTGCTGCAGAAAGATAGCTATTACCTTGCCGAACATGACCTCTACGGCTCCAGCCGCATCGGTATCAAGCAGTACTACCCATCACAGCTCAATGCCACATACGACTATACAACCAGCCCTGCAACGGTAGATACCCTGCGCTTGTTCAACACCGTACCGTGGTACAGTCTCGAGTACCAGGACGATATCATAGCAGGCGATGTTGACCTCTATGGTCATGCCCTGCTTGCCACCTATGGCACCCAGCACCAGGCAGGCCAGCGCCAGTACGAGATCACAGACCACCTGGGCGACGTGCTGGCTACCCTTAGCGATAAGCGCCGCGGCATAGACCCAGGCCATACAGGCAATATCACCAACTATGTCCCAAGTCCCGTAGCTTTGTATGATTACTATCCATTTGGTATGCTCATGCCCGGCAGATATGTTTACGACACAGCCAACCACTGCGAGTTGGTTACCGAAACAGCCCCTGTGCTCACCACCAGCAGTCTGGGTTGGCCCTTCCTGGGCAACTGGTGTCGTCCATGCGGCTTTACAGCTGTGGCCGGCGGCATCATTACCTTTGGTGGCAGCAGCATGACCACCAGCAGCACCGCTGCAGGCGATGGTTCCTCTCTTGATGTGTCCACCGTATCAGGTACAGCTTACAGTGGTTCTATCACCACCAGCGGCATGACAGGCGGCTCATGGACAGCCACAGCTATGGATATTACCTCATCCACCATACTGGCAGCCACCACTATAGCCCAGCCGCAGACAGCTGCGCTCAACTTCACAGCCATAGGCCCATCCACACGCATTACCTTGACAGCCACAGCTGCATCATCCACATTTACTATTACAGCTATTCCGTTTAACTTTACTACCTGGACAGCAGGAACTATTGTTACTACTGTATGCAGCAAAGATGGTGATGCATATCGCTATGGGTTCAACGGTAAACTCAAGGATAATGAATGGAGCGGTATTGGCAATCATTTGGATTTTGGTGCAAGATTATATGATAGTCGCATAGGTAGGCCAATTACAATAGATCCTTTAACATATAAATTCCCTATGTTAACTCCATATCAATTCTTTAGCGATAATCCGATTAGAGATGTTGACCTTGATGGTGAAGAGGGTACACCTTCTCAGTTTACAACTAATGGCAGAGTTATTCAAGCTCAACAACACGCTTGGGTGAGTACCCCATCAGCTGAAATGATTAAACATATGAATGCGGCAGAGAAGCAAAATAGATATGCTCCAATAAATGAAGGTTCAGGAGTAAAGCCATATTTAAGTGTTAGTGGAGAATCGCATGGGTTAAAACTTGGTGTAAAAACAAATGGAGAAGCCAGTGTAAGTTCAAACAACATGACACTAACGCAAAGTGTGAAGAAAGACGAAGAAACTAATACTGTTCCAGATCATTCTGGTGCTAAGGTAGTTGGGACTTATAATGCGACAGGTGGACTTTCAGAAGTTTTCGATCCGTTTATTGCAACTTCTGTAGTAGTAAATGATCGCGTTGAATACAGAGATATATCTTTTGATGGTGGCAAATCTATCAGTAAGGGAGTTCCATTCCATACTTATGAATTAATAGCAAAACAAACGTTTGCTGGCGTAACTTCGGAAAGAAGAATTGTATATGAGGCAAATGGAAATGTGTTAGATGATTCTTACCGAAAGGGGGTAAAAGTAGAAGGAGAAAAGGGACATGTTGGTGCTGGTGTTGAGGTAACAGGAGATTGGCAAAAAACTCCTGATAATATGAAAAATTATAAAGATAATAATATAAGTGGGGCTATTCAAAATGCAACGATCCAACAGGGTAATTAGTTTATTATGTATTGTATTATTGTTTTCCAATTGTAGTGGAAAATCATATCATGATTATACAAGAGAAGGCAATCGTGCTTTATCTTTAAAAGATACAAGTGCTGCAATAATATTATTCTCAAAGGCTATAAAAGGTGCGCCAAAAGAAGCGCAAGAAGCGTATAAAAATAGGGGTGCATGTTTGTCTGGGAAAGGAAAGTACAACGAAGCTCTAAAGGATTTTGATGTAGCTGTTCAAATAAATCCCAATGATAAAGAAGCATATACCTTCAGGTATGTCTTAGAAGAGCAAATGTCTGATTCCATTGGCGAAATAAGAGATATTAGCAGAGTTTTGACTTTGGACTCAAATGATATTTATGCACTCAATGCAAGAGGTATATTCTCTATACATAAAGGAGATTACTATAGCGGCATTAGCGATTATAATAAGGCTCTTTCCATTGATAGCAACTATAGCATGGCGTATAATAACAGAGCTTTAGCGTTAGTAGATTTGAATAAGTTAGACTTGGCTATTAATGATTATAGTAAAGCCATAAAACTTAATCCAAAGGAAACATTGTTTTATTACAATAGAGGCATTGCATATGCTCTCCAAAAGAACTACGAATTAGCATTAAAGGATTTGAACGCGGCTATAAATCTCGACCCCAGTAGCGGAAAAAAATTGAAAGATAGAGGAGTCGTTTTTTATTGAAATAAAAAAAAAAATTGTGGTTTTGATTATTTGACTAATTCTATAAAATTATGTAAAAACAAAACCCCAGAATATTTAAATAAATTTTTTAAAT
>JBQCEX010000305.1:0-9894 GCA_051959855.1 Flavipsychrobacter sp.
TCATTTTATCTTCATCACTTAATTCCTCCATACCCAGGATGGCAATGATGTCCTGCAATTCCTTATAACGTTGTAAAATAAGTTTTACTCTGTTGGCGCAATCATAATGCCTGTCGCCAACGATCAATGGCGTAAGGATACGAGATGTAGAATCCAGCGGATCAACCGCAGGATAGATACCAAGATCCGCAATCTTACGGCTTAATACCGTAGTAGCATCGAGGTGGGCAAAGGTTGTAGCCGGAGCAGGATCGGTCAAGTCATCCGCAGGTACGTAAACCGCCTGTACGGAAGTAATTGAACCATTCTTAGTTGAAGTGATACGTTCCTGCATCAGACCCATTTCTGTGGCCAGCGTAGGCTGGTAACCCACCGCTGAAGGCATACGGCCAAGGAGGGCTGACACCTCAGAGCCTGCCTGAGTGAAACGGAAGATGTTATCTACGAAGAAAAGGATATCCTTTCCTTTGCCAGTGCCATCACCATCACGGAAGTATTCAGCAATTGTAAGACCAGAAAGTGCCACACGTGCACGAGCACCCGGTGGTTCGTTCATCTGGCCGAATACGAAAGTAGCCTGAGATTTCTTCAGTTCGTTCATATCAACTGATGAAAGGTCCCAACCACCTTCTTCCATGCTATGTTTAAATTTATCGCCGTATTTAACGATACCAGCTTCGATCATTTCACGCATCAGGTCATTACCTTCACGTGTACGTTCACCCACACCGGCAAATACTGAGTTACCTGCATAAGCCTTTGCGATGTTATTGATCAACTCCTGGATCAATACTGTTTTACCCACACCGGCACCACCGAAGAGACCGATCTTACCACCCTTTGCATAAGGTTCGATAAGGTCGATAACCTTGATACCTGTGAACAGCACTTCAGAAGCAGTGCTCAGGTCTTCAAATTTAGGAGGCTTAGCGTGTATCGGGCGGCCATTAGTTTTATCAGGTAAAGGCAGGCCATCGATAGCGTCACCTGTTACGTTGAACAGACGGCCATTGATCTGGTCACCGGTTGGCATAGCTATTGCCTTGCCGGTATCTATAACGTCAGTACCACGTACAAGACCTTCGGTACCATCCATAGCCACGCAGCGTACGCTGTCCTCACCGAGGTGCTGCTGTACTTCCAATACGAGTTTATCACCATTCTCACGAGTCAGTTCAAGCGCGTTGAAGATTTCAGGCAGCTTATTATCTGCACTAAAAGAAACGTCCACAACCGGCCCAATGATTTGTTTTATTTTACCAACGTTCGGCATATACCTTAATTATATTAAAAAGAATAAGTTCCTTAAAATTTCGCGCAAAGGTAACTCTATAATGTCAAAATTCAAAAGTAAAAATGGAAAGAAAATTAGTTAGTTATCAATAAAATAAAGTAATACATAATACAGAAGCTTTAATACATTAGAGCTAAAGTGAATATTGCGAAGCTTATTTCCGGAATTTCCGTTTTTTTCCGGTGGCGGAAAAATGCTTTGGCTGTCTTTACCTGGTACTGCAAGTTGATAACCAATAAATTAAGAGCTAGCCTGCTTAAAATTTCCGGTTTGGCGGAAAAAATTGGCGACCGGTAATTTTCTCCTGCCCGGCGACAGAATAAAAATATTACCTGATACAAAGGTCGTTTGAAATGGGGAGATAGGCAAATGAATTAATCAGTCCCATTGCTTTTTGTTGCGCTTCATTATATATTTATTATACCCTTCTCACTTAAATGAAATATATGGATATACTGCATACGCGTAATGCACGTCTTGTGTTGGGCATCATTGCTTTGCTGGGCATTTTTTCACTGGTCGCGCAGCTTTACCTGATACTGGCGAACCGGATAGCTTCTGTACCGGAAACCATTGTTCGCTATTTTAGCTTTTTTACTATTCTAACTAATATACTAGTAGCTATATGTGCTACGGTACTTAGCATAAAGCCAGTGTCCCGGTGGGGGAAATTTTTCTCTAGGGATACGACACTTACTGCCATTACCATATATATTACTATTGTAGGGCTGGTATATAATATAATATTGCGTAAGCTGTGGGCGCCACAGGGCTTGCAGCAAGTGGTGGATGAGCTATTGCACTCTGTAATACCACTATTATTCATTAGCCTATGGATAGCCTGGGTGCCTAAACGACAGTTGCAGTGGCACCATATACCGGCCTGGCTTATTTACCCCGCGGTATATGCACTGTTTGTTTTTATACGCGGTGAATTCTCAGGATTTTATCCATACCCTTTTATGAATGTAAGCATGCTTGGCTATAGTAAGGTGTTGATAAACAGCGGCCTGCTACTTATAATATTTGTAGTATTTTCAGCCATTCCTGTTACTATAGCCAGAATTGCGAAATAAAACTCTATGCTACATCTAAATTTTAACCCATTCCCCATTCTTGAAACAGAGCATCTTGTACTGCGACGACTGTCGCTGAAGGATGAACGTGAACTCTTCTTTTTACGCTCTGATAAAAAAGTAAATCAATTCATAGACCGGCCACTTGCAACATCGATAACGGACGTAAGGAATTTCATTAACGTTGTGAATGAAAATACAGACCGTAACGAAGGAATATCCTGGACAATAACAGTGAAAGGCGACGACATTATGATTGGCACCATGACGCTGTGGAATATAGTGCCTGAGCAGGACCTGGCAGAGGTTGGCTACACGCTGATGCCTGCCTATGAAGGGAAAGGCATTATGCAGGAAGCACTGCAGGCAGTGATACAATTCGGCTTTGATACGCTGCAGCTAAAAAGGATTGAGGCATTTACACATAAAGACAATGAACGCTCAAAAAAGCTGCTGGAGCGTAACGGATTTGTGCGGGACAAAAACATTGAAGAGAAACTGGACGAGCGGGAAGCTGACCTGTATGTCTATGCATTAGAACAGTAGAAAGCCAGTTGTGAAAAGCACAACCGGCTATTATTTAAGATCGCGAAATTTAGGATTTATCTTCCCTTATTGACTTTAATCCCTTCGTCCAGCGAACCAGTTCTTTAAGCATTAGCTCTGTTGACTGAATAGTGATCTCATTGGGGGTAAATTCTTCGTTATCGTTAATGAACTGCGTGAAGAACGGAATATGTACTGCATCTGTAGGCACCGTCTTCATAGAGGACAAATCATTTTTCAAACCCATATAAGCGCGGGTACCGGCTGATACGCCACCATAGCTTACGATACCGGCAGGCTTGAACTGCCACTCCTGCGCTAAATATTCTATAGCATTGCGCAATGGTGCGGGATAGTTATAATCGTACTCGGCAGTTACGAATATAAAGGCATCTGCCTCATCAATCTTTGCGCTCCATTGTTTGGTATGTTCGTACTTATATTTCTTAAAACGTGGATGATTCGGCTCTGTCATCATAGGCAGATTGATCTCGCCGAGATCTAAAAGTTCCACATTAAAATTTTCATTTTTTGCAGCCTGCTCCGCTACCCACTTTGCTATAACAGGACCCTTGCGACCTTCCCTGACACTGGATGATATTACTTTGAGATTATACATACGCCTCTATTACTATTTAATTGAGGATGCAAAGTAAGGGCACATCAATGTACCTACACATAAATAAAATGAATAGCAGTATAAGGGTGAATTGTTAATTCTTAATTATTTTTTGAGTATAAGCGTTATTCAAGTGTAGATAATAAATACCGGAAGGCAAATTACTAATGTCGATTTGAATAGATGTCAATTTGCTTGTGTACCTAATATACACCATTTGACCTACGGTATTTGTTATTGTAATGCTGTTTATAGGGCTATGACTTGAAATATTAATAAAACCGTGAGTAGGGTTTGGATAAAGAAACAAATCAGGGATTAGTAACTGCTGAGCAATGCCGGCGGTGACAACTGTGTCTGTATCGAAAATAACTTTTCTAATACGCTGGTTATAGGTATCTGCTATATACAAGTTACCCCACTTATCAGTTGTGATACCGCAAGGCGTATGCAATTGTGCCGAACCAGCAAGGATACTGTCTCCATTATATCCTGCAGAATCAATGCCTGCAACAGTGGTAATAATACCGTTTGTATCTATTTTACGAATGACATTATTGCCTTCATCAGCAATATATAAATTACCGGCACGATCAAGTGCAACATCCATAGGGTGAAAAAGCAAAGCTGTCTTTGCGGGGCCACCATCACCACTATACCCTTTTGTAGCGCTACCAGCAATAGTAGTAATGACACCAGCAGTATCAATCTTGCGTACAGCATTATTATCATGATCTGCCACATAAACATTCCCAATCGCATCAACACGCAAACCACAAGTGTTACCAAGGCGGGCAGCTATAGCGGGACCGCCATCACCTGTATAACTTAATATGCCTGGCGTGCCTGCAATAGTTGTAATAATGCCTGTAGTATCAATCTTACGTATGACGCCATTCTTTTGATCTGAAATGTAAATGTTACCTCTTGCATCGATATCCATAACAGAGGGTATATTTATTTTTGCCAGCACAGCAGGTCCGCCATCCCCACTATAGCCAGCAGTATCACAACCTGCTATAGTGGTAATAATTCCACTCTTGCTTACTTTACGAATAACGCTATTCCAGGAATCTACAATATAAACGTTTCCCTTTTTATCCAGAGATATATCACCGGGAAAATGTATACTGCTACTGGTAGCAAGTCCGCCATCGCCTTTGTAACCACCAGTATGGTTGCCTGCTATTGTTCTTATAAAACCTTTTCCATCTACTTTTCTAATAACATTATTATCATCGTCGGCGATAAATACATTACCTGAATCATCTACTCTAATACCAGTAGGGTAATTCAACCTTGCATTGGTAGCCAACCCGCCATCGCCACTATAACCGGCAGAATCGCTGCCTGCAATGGTTGTGATAATTTGAGCCCGGGAAATAAATGGAAACGAGAGTAAAAGGGCGAGTAGTAATTTTTTCATAATGATATATTTATTGGTGGGGCAATATTAATATAATTTATGAAAGGCGTACAAATACATCAAAAAAGATATTTGTAAATAATCAATCATTTAAACTTTAAGCCAGCTTCTGTTAATGCTGCCCGAAGCTTTGGAATAGATGCCGGGCCGAAGCCGTGCATGGATAACAATTCTTTTTCGGTGCAGGCAGACAATTGCTGCAATGTTTTTATCCCTGCTCTTTCAAGTGCTCTGCGGGCTGGTGCTGATAGCTGAGCAAGAAAGGCAGCATCAGGCACTCGCTCTTTTTCACATACCGGACACACAGGGCAGTCGCTGCTTTT
Source organism: Flavipsychrobacter sp. (assembly GCA_051959855.1). GTDB lineage: Bacteria > Bacteroidota > Bacteroidia > Chitinophagales > Chitinophagaceae > SZAS-30. The sequence goes on from JBQCEX010000305.1 coordinate 5,285, forward strand.
ATAATATTTATGGCCGGCGGAACAAAGTCTTAATTTTTTTTCAGCCATGGTCATTGCCTTACAGCTGTGTAAATATTTTTCAATTGCCGCGTATGCCTCTGCGTATGTACGGCAAAAAATGTAAACCATTCCAGACGGGTGAGATAACCAAAACCCGGAAATTCAACCTGGGTACAAAGTTTTGACAGGTCCACAGCACTGAGGGTTGGCAACATTTCATGCTTAATGATTAGCAACTTTTCTACCACCGTCTTTTTATCATGATCTGGCGCTACCGGCAACACAAACTGCGGGGAGTTAAATTTGGTATCGAAGTCTAAAAACATACCACGAATAGCCGCACATTTCGCATCTATTGGCCGGCCGGGATCTGAAACATTTCCATTGATGACTGCAGCAAAATTTTCAAGCGATTTAATAATATGCTCTGCTACCTGCCCACCAGTCCAGCTGCCTTCAAAAGGTACTGTATTTAGCTGTTCAGCCGAATACAATTTCAGTGTATTAATAAAATCGTTTAAAGTGTTTTCAAGTTCCATCTCTAAATCGGCCTTCTGAACATTCATTTTTAACATAGGGAGCTTATTTAAGGAACTAAAGGTAAATGACAATAACCTCCTCAAGCGGGTTTTGATGCGACAATATGCAGGTGTGAATGCGACCTTCTAAAAACCTACGCACATAAAATACTTATAAATATGTTAAAGTTTTCTTAACTACCTGAGACGCAGACTGCGGGGTCCATTTTAGCATAGTGTTACGCGAATAATTAATTAGGTTTGCATGGCTTAAACTAAAATAAGATAAATGAGATCAAAACAGCTACAGGTACTATTTATCCTTGTTCTATTCTGGCTTGCGGCGTGTAAAAGCGGTAATAACAAATTTACCGTGATAGGAGAACTGGGAGATATGCCTGCGCAAAATGTAGTGCTTGAAGAGATAGGTGTGAATGATGTGATAACTGTAGTAGATTCTGCAAAAAGCAATGATAAGGGGCACTTTGAACTGTCGGGCACAGCGCCTGAACCGGGACTGTACCGACTTCACTTTAGCAATAACCGTTTTATTTTACTATCGCTGGATAAGGGAAATGTGAAACTGAGTGGTAACTGGAATGACCTGGAGCATTACCAGGTGAACGGCTCCCCAGCATCAGAAAGTCTGCATAGATTCATTATAGCTATAGACGAACACCTGCGCGATTTTAATACTATGCGCATGGTGCTGGATACGCTGCAAGTGCGTGGCAATGACAGCATAATGCAAGTGGCTAAAAAAGAATTCAGCGATATGCGCCAGTCGTTCACAAGGTTTGTAGAGCAGTATGCTGACACCAGCTCTTACCTGCCTAACGCCATATTTGCAGCAAGAATACTGAATGTACGTACGGAGGGAGATTTCCTGACAGCCTTCAGTCAAGGGCTGGAACGCAGGTTCCCTAATATGAAGACTACCAAAGACTTTATTGCCTATTACAATACGGTGCTCAGCAAGCAGGGTATGCCTGCAGCGCCATCCGGTAATACCGGCGTAGGTGAAATGGCCAGTGATATAACATTGCAAAACCCTGATGGCAAGGAAATAAAGCTATCGTCATTAAGGGGCAAATATGTACTACTTGACTTCTGGGCATCGTGGTGCGGACCATGCCGCGGCGAAAACCCAAATGTGGTAGCAGCCTACAATAAATACAAAGACAAAAATTTTACTGTATATAGCGTATCGCTGGACGAAAAGAAAGACAACTGGCTGAAAGCAATACATGATGACAACCTGAGCTGGCCTAACCATGTGAGTGAGCTGAAGGGCTGGGAATCGCAGGTGGTGAAGCAATATGGTATAGAAGCCATTCCATCGAACTTCCTGCTGGATACAAGCGGCCGTATAATAGCACATGATCTGCGCGGAGAAGCACTAGAAGCGCAACTTGCACAGATCATTAAATAAGATTTAAAGAAAAATAACTTTGCTTAAAGGCATGTTAGGTGAACTTCATCTGCATGCCTTTTTTACCGCCTTTAGGTTTGGTATAATGGATGTCCATGCCAAAGCTGAGCAATATCAAATTAGCCTTGTAGCCAGCATATGGCTGAATGCCATTTGTTGTATAGCTGGTATTGAGGAAATTATTCAGGTAGTATTCAAGCTTAATAGTTAGGCCCGGCTTAACTGACATACCTGCAAATACAGCCGGCATGAAAGATGGTGTACGGTTGCTGAACCATTCGTTGAACTTTTCCTTGTGTCCGCGCTTGATAAAACCTTTTTCCTTGTAGTTGAACGGCACTTCAAGGTCTACACCAGCAAAAGCATAGTTACGACTACCCAGGTTACCTATTTTAATGCCTATTGGCAAGCCTAAATTGTAAGTGCGGCGCTTTACAGTACTATCGCCTATCTTTTCAATAAAGCCTACGTTTTTAATAAAAAGGCCTGAAAACACCCCGAAATGTCTATTAAAATCATAATTCACATTGACGCCGATGTTGAATGCATAGCTAAACCTGAGTGTAGATACGGTATTGCCGGAATAAGGGCTTGTCATAGGAGCGAGCGAAAAAATAGCCCCGTCAAGGCTATTGCCCAGGTAAAACTTACCTACAGGTGTAGGCTTTAATTTGATGGTTGTATCCATTCCTTTCTTCTGAGCCGATGCTGTATTAACATTTACCAGGCCGGTTGCTATAAATAGCGAAACAATTACGTATCTAAGTTTCATATGCGATATTTAAACGGTAAAAATATGAAAAACTTAAAAAGGGCTGTAAAAATTACAGGTTTCATTCTTTTGGCATAGCTATTGACAATATATTTGTCTCACACTATACCGCAACTAAGTAGAAATTATTGACAGAATGTCTGAAATGAAATCAATGTTTGATATGTTCTTGGGGCAGGCAGAGCAGGAAATGGAGTTTATGCCCATAGTGCCGCTAGGTGAAGATGAACTGGACGAAAATGAAAAAGGCAGCCTCCCCGAAGAATTACCCATAATAGCCCTACGCAATACGGTGCTTTTCCCGAATGTGGTGCTGCCTATTACAGTGGCGCGCGAAAAATCGGTGAAAGCAATAGCTGAAGCACAGAAGGCAGGCAAATGGATAGGCGTTGTTGCGCAAAAAGATGGCAACAATGATGACCCCCAACCGGATGATATCTATACTACCGGCACACTAGCCAAGGTAGTGAAGCAAATAAAAATGCCGGATGGCAATACGACCATATTCATTATGGGGCGTATACGCTTTGCTATAGAGTCGTACGTGCAGACGGAGCCATTCTATACGGCGAAAATAAAATACCTGGAAGATGCATTTCCGCAGAACGATGCTGAGTTTGATGCGATCATGTCTTCCATAAAGGATTACTCTGAGCGTATTGCACAGCAGTCGCCAAATATGCCTAACGAGGCGAGCATAGTGCTGCGCAATATAGAACAGCAGTCATTCCTGATGCACTTTGTGGCTTCCAACATCAATTCGAAGCTGATAGACAAGCAGGCATTGCTGGAAGAAAACAATGTGAAGGTACGTGCTGAACGATTGCTGCAACTGCTGCAATCGGAACTGCAACTGGTAGAACTGAAGAACGAGATAACCAATAAGACACGTGCAGATATAGACAAACAGCAACGCGAATACTTTCTGCAGCAGCAGATGAAGAGCATACGCGAAGAGCTAGGCGGTGACCCTAATGAGCGTGAGATAAGAGACCTGCAGAAACGTGCTGACGAAATGAAGTGGCCTGAATCTGCAAGAGAGCTTTTTCAGAAAAACATTGAAAAGCTGGAGCGCATGCACCCCAGTACGCCAGACTATTCAGTGATCTACAATCACCTGGACCTAATGCTGGACCTGCCATGGGGAACGTATACAGAAGACAGCTATGACCTGAAGAAGGCACAAAAGATACTGGATGAAGATCACTACGGCATGGACAAGATAAAGGACCGCATACTGGAGTATCTTGCTGTGCTGAAGCTGAAGGGTGATATGAAATCGCCTATTCTGTGCTTTGTGGGCCCTCCGGGTATTGGTAAAACCTCGCTTGGTCGCAGTATAGCTAATGCCATACACAGAAAGTATGTGCGCCTGAGCCTTGGTGGCCTACATGATGAAAGCGAGCTGCGCGGGCATCGCAAAACATATATAGGGGCAATGCCAGGCCGCATCATACAATCTATCAGAAAGATAAAGTCGGCCAACCCGGTATTTATACTGGATGAAATAGATAAGATAGGCAAAGATTTTCGCGGTGACCCGAGCTCCGCGTTGCTCGAAATATTAGATCCTGAGCAGAACAATTCTTTCTACGATAATTACCTGGAACTGGAATTTGATCTTTCTAAAGTACTGTTCATTGCAACAGCCAATAGCCTAAGTGAAATACAGCCAGCATTGCGCGACCGTCTCGAGATCATACAACTTACAGGATACTCGCTAGAAGAAAAAATTGAGATAGCTAAACGCCACCTGATACCAAAACAGAAAGAAATGCACGGACTGAATAAGGTGCCATTGCGCTTCCCTGATAAAGTATTAGCAAAACTGATACAGGACTATACACGAGAATCGGGCGTACGTGAACTAGACCGTGATATAGCAGCC
>JBQCEX010000306.1:0-18027 GCA_051959855.1 Flavipsychrobacter sp.
TTTAAACTGACTATTCCTATCTGTGCTTGTTTAATATCTCTCGTTGTAAACAGCGCACATGCCAGGTTAAGACTAACTGCTGCCACCAATTGCCACTCCAATGGCACCAGCTTTATTCCAAGTGACTCTTCGGTATTTATATATTCCGGTTACAGAAGTGGAGGAATGATATTTTCAACATCTGGCTGGACACTTGCTACCAACTGCGACACAGCATGCCTGAGGTACTACGACCAGGCTACAGGTAAATACTATTTGTGGAGAAGAACAATTAATACATATGATACCCATGATAATCTGCTTTTGCAGCTAAACCAATTTTATGACAGTACCCGTGCCATCTGGTATGATGGGAATTTGTCAACTTATGTCTATGATGCAAACAATAATCAACTGACATCAATGTCGCAATATTGGGATACATCAGGCGGCAGTGGAGGTATGTGGAAAAATATGAGCAAACACAATAAGGCTTATGACACCCATAACAATAATATAGCTGACACCGCCTATTCATGGAATGGCAGCGCCTGGCAAATAAATCAGCTGTACGTATTTACCTACGATAGCTATAACTATTTGGTAAGTTCAGTAATTTATAATGGCGGTACTATAAGCGGCACATTCATAAACAATTTCAAAACAGTTTATTCACTCAATGCAGGTCACAAGCCTGATTCAACTATTTCGTATTTATGGAGTACCGGCTCATCCGCCTGGCAATATTTTGAGAGAGACAACTACACTTATGATGCCAGCTATAACATGCTTACCGACACCAACATTCTCTGGTCAAATATGACCTCCGTTTGGAAACCAAAATATTTGTACATATATACTTACAGTGGAGCAGATGTTATCTCTAAAGAGGCTAAGACGTATATTAGTACTACAGGTTGGCAAAATAACGGCAAGGAAAATATGAACTATGATGCTAATCATAATTTATTGACAGATATTGTCCAATATTGGAAAGCATATAAATCAGCTTATGATAGTATTACCAAGATTGAAAACACTTTTAACACTGATAATAAGATAACAACTTACACCAATGTCAATTGGGATAGTGCATCAGCTTCCTGGAAGCAAACTACTTCAAATCAGCAAAGCAGGTATTACTATGAAACAGATACAGGTCTTGCAGTAAGCAATATAAATGCAGATCATAGTGTAATGAAGGTTTATCCCAGCCCAGCCAGCAGCTATATAAATGTAGACCTCAGCGATATGGACAATAAAGCTGCGATACTGGCTATATATGATGCTACCGGAAGGCTCTATAAGCAATGGCAAAGCCAGCCGGGCAACAGCTATCATGTTACCGTACCAGTAAATGCATTACCTGCAGGAGATTATTTTTTAGAAATGCGCGAAGGACAGACACAAAAAGCAACACAGTTCACTGTCACACATTAATCAATCATAAAGGTGTTCCCACTAAAACCCCGGTGCTAAAGCCGGGGTTTTAGCATTTTTCTGCGGGAAACTATTTACGGGACATAGACAGTTATGATGAACAATACGCAGAATGCTATAATGTTAAATTGTATATTTATAATATAAATTATGCTCACATGAAAACAGTATTTACTTATGCCGTTTTTTGCTGCTCTTTGTTAATCGTTTTTGTCTGTAATGCTCAAACCAGCGTAATAAGAGAAAGGGCAACTACTGCATATAGAACTGATAGTGCGGGTCTTTACCCTAGCGATTCAACATATTATAAATACTCAGGTAGCCGGGGTGGTTTTCCCATATGGCAATACAATACCTGGCAATACAGTGGCAAATATGACACCTGCTATTATACCTATAAAACAAACAGGGACAGCAAATACTACCCTATAAGCCGCCTGATAGATACATTTGATAGCCACAATAACCTTCTAGGCACTCTGTATCAAAGTTATGACACTGCGTCGGGTAAGTGGACGAACTCTTCCCTGGCCTTATTTACCTATGACGCACATAACAATCAACTAAGTGCCTTATACCAAAGCTGGAACAGCACGAGCGGCATTTGGATGAATTCAACATTATATGGATATACTTATGATGCCAATAATAATATGCTGACAGATACGACTTCAACTTGGATCAGCGGCGTGCATACTTACAGCAGTTTATACTTGTATGCCTACGACACGCATAATGATCTGACAGAATCTTTACTAAGAACATATAGCTCAGGTAGCTGGAATAATCTGATAAAACAGTCCTATTTCCTGAATGCGGCATATAAACCCGATTCAGTTCTCACATTCTACCAGTCCGGAACTTCGTGGAACAAAGTTGACAAAGAGCTATATACTTACGATAGTGTTTATAATGCGCTAACTGATTCACAGTATCAATGGAATACCATAACCTCTGTTTGGAATACCGGCGCACTGCATATATATACTTACTCAGGCAGCGACCAGCTGAGTGATGAATACAGGCTGGGCGATCATCTTACAGCCTGGCAAAACTACAGCTATACAAGCAATAGCTATGACGCGAACCATAATATGGTGGATCTTATTTACGAGATGTGGGATACTGTAACAGCAGCGTATAGAAACGATTTTAAGGAGAATAACATCTTTAATACTGACAATAAAGCAGATACTATGAAGCTTTCAGTTTGGGACACAAGCGCCAGTGCCTGGAACTTTAACTACATGACGGTATATTATTATGGAACGGTTGCTAGTGGTGTAAACAATATGGTGCAGCATGGCGGCAATGTGCACCTGTATCCATCACCTGCAAATGGCTACCTGAACATAGACATAAAATGGAAGACTGCGCAGGCCGCAACACTAGCCATATATGATATGAACGGCAGGCTGTACCGGCAATGGGCTGCTGATGCAAGCCTTAACTATCATAGCAATATTCCTACTTCAGGCCTGCCTGCTGGAAACTATATACTGAAAGTGCGTGGAGATGCGGGGCAGGTAGCTGAGCAGTTTAGCATAGTGCATTAGCCCACTGCATATATATACTGCACTATCTTTGCTGTATATATGTACAATAAAACTTTTGAAACCCTGCGGGCAGTGATACGGAGCAGGCGCAGTGTAAAGGCTGCAGCCATGAATGGGGAGAGGATAGCTGAAGATGAACTGCAGCAGATACTGGAGCTGGCACACTGGGCGCCTACACATGGGCGCACAGAGCCCTGGCATTTCTTTGTTTACGAAGGCGCTGCGCTGAGGCAATTTGGCCAAACACATGCACAGCTATATTGGGACAATACCCCTGAAGAAAAACGCAACGAAGCATCGAGGGACAAACTGATAACAGCCACCGAGAAAGCATCGCACTTGCTGATAGCTGTCATGAAGCGCGGCAATAACCCTAAAATACCTGCGATAGAAGAGATAGCTGCTGCCTGCGCCGCTATACAGAATATGTTGCTGGGTGCTACTGCGCTGGGCATAGCTTCCTTTTGGAACAGTGGCGGTATGACGCATCACCCGGCATTAAAAAAGCATCTTGGCCTGGCTGATGAGGATGTAGTGCTTGGCCTCATATACCTGGGCTATAGTGATGAGATAAAGGAGGGCAAGCGCAACACCACTATTGAAGATAAAGTAACACGGATAAAATAATAAAGGTATGTCTGTATTAAATAAATTGGCCTCCGCCTTGGGCGAAAGAAATACCATTCCTAATAAGGAACTGGCAAAGCAGATAGTTGATAAAAATGATGGAAAAGCTATAACCGAGCTGGTGGCCAATCTCAGTAACAAAAGCAAAACCATACAGAGCGACTGTATAAAGACGCTGTATGAAATCGGCGAGCGCAAGCCTTCATTAATTGCAGGGCATGCTAAAGATTTCATTGCCTTGCTGGACAGTAAAAATAACAGGATGCAATGGGGCGCTATGACCGCACTAAGCAGCATAGCGGGAGAAGTGCCGGAAACTATTTATCCTGCCCTGGCAAAGATCGTAGCTATTGCAGATAGTGGCAGCGTGATTACCAAAGACCATTGCGTGAAGATATTAACCATACTAAGCGGTATGAAGCAATATGCTAATGTTGCTTTTCCCCTATTGAAGGAGCAAATAATGAATAGCCCCGTGAACCAGTTACCTACCTATGCAGAAAATGCACTGCCTGTTGTGCCAAAAGATGAACATATACAGTTTGCAACAATGCTCAGTCAGCGACTGACGGATGACATGGTTTATACTAAACGAAAGCGACTTGAAAAAACAATTAGTAAACTACAACGAAACAAATAGCTACTCATGCAGCACATTGAAAAAACTATCTCAAAGCCGGTTCCCGGTGAATATGCAGCTTATGCGCTGAATTATATAAGCCTGGTGCCGGACGAACGTGTGCTGTATCACCTGTGGCAGAACAATAATGCGCTGAATGAGCTGATAGCAGCACAGCCTGAAGAGAAATTGAATAAAGGTTACGCAGCTGGCAAATGGACATTGAAGGAGCTGATAGTGCATGTAGCTGATACCGAACGTATATTCGCTTACCGTGCATTATGTATAGCCCGCGGCGAGCAGGGCATGTTGCCAGGCTTTGATGAAAATGCCTACTCCGCAGCTTCCAACGCGCAGAGCCGTAGCATAGAAAATATTATGGCAGAATATAACAGTGTTCGACAAGCAAGCATGGCACTGCTGGCAGGCCTTGCCGATGAAGTATTTCTGAATATTGGCAACGCTAATAATGTACCTGTATCAGTACGTGCATTGGCCTACCAGATAGCGGGCCATGAAATGCACCATATGAACATCATAAAAGAACGCTACCTCAAATAAGTTTACCTGCAAATGCTGAAACGTGCAGTTGTTACAGCATCACCCGCTCTTGCCACCAATATATAATTGCCCACAGGCAGGTCAGCCACCGGTATGCCGCTATGGTAAATTGCCGATGCGTTGGTTTCCCACTGCCGGTACAGTCTACCATTTAAGTCATAGATAGCAAGACGGGCAGCATGTACTTGTGGCCATTTTATATCTATGGTCAGCATTGTTGCAGCCGGTACCGGGTACACTGAAAGCTGGCCCTGCATTGGTAAGCGTATAGAAGTTACATTCAACAATGAGTCATAGTAATATTGATTCAGATCATAATGTAGCCACGTAGCAGCTGTAGTATCCCATATATAGCTGTTGCTTGTTAATATTTCATTATAGCTATTGTAAGCCGTGAGATATCTAAATTGATTTGTCAGACTTTTACCATGTGCGGCAATTTTAGTTACTTCAGCAATTCTGTTGCCGCGGCTGTCATACGTATCATCATATTCGGCAGAATCCTTCCATTTACCGGCTAGTTTGTCCCAGTAGCTCAGGTTATAAGATAACCGATGTCCCGCTGCATCATAAGAAAATGTGCCCAGGAAAAAAGGCGAGCCGTTAACCCAAACAGTATCTGAGAGGTCATTACCAGCTGCGTCATAAACTATTTTGTAGATATCTGTCTCATTCCAGGTCATTGAAGAGGTGTCAAAATGTTGAGCTCTTTCGTATACCATCTTGTCTGATGCATTATATGAAATGGAATCATCGACCCATCGTGGCAGCCAGGCATTATTGCTTACCGACCAAAGCCATGAAGTGTCTTTTATTGAATGGTGGTGGCTATCATATGTATAATGATTAATAGTGCTGAATGCTGCATTCCCCCATGTACTTGTCGCGCTGTTCCAGAATAAATTACTATCGGCAAGTCTATCATCACTTGAAGAGTATATGCCATGATACCTTAAGTCGTTGGCCCAGCTGCCTAGGGTATTATCCCAATGCTGGCTAAGACTGCTCAGCAGGTTATTTGTTCCACTATATTGCTCAATGATCTGTTGGCTGTTTTGCCAGTCACCTGAAGCAGGATCCCAGTTTTCATACGCTAGATAGACCAGGTTATTGTGGTTATCATATGCTAATGAATCAAGGGTTACATTGTGCCAGCTGGTATCTGTATAATTATACCGCTGGCTCCAAAGAATCGTTTGATTGCCTGAGTCGTCATACTTATTTATCGTCCGGTTTTGCAAATGATAACCTGTCCAGGTTGTTGAACCGTTATACCAGCCAACAGCGGTATCGGCCAGCCAGCCTTTTTTAACACTATACGTGCGCGCAGAAGTATAAAAGTATTGAGTTGAATCTCCATAATATTGAGTGCCTTTAGTGCCTGATGTTGTACCAAAGCTTGAATAAGCATTAGCAATGAGCTTCGGGGCTATGGCTTGTGCATCAAGTTTCTGACAATATGCCACAAAGCCGAAGCATAAAAATGTAAAGAACTTTTTCATGGGATTATTTTTTGATACTAACAATATAAATTATATAGATGATTTATAAGTATTCAAATATTTCTGCGTTATTATGGATTACCTGCTAATGTTGAAATGTGTAGCTGTTGTTGCATTGCCATTTCTGGCTACCAATATATAGCTTCCTGCAGGCATGTCTGTCACTGGTATGCTGGTATGATAGCTGTTGGTGATGTCAGCGTGCCAAAGCCTGTATAACCTGCCGCTTATATCATAAATGGCTAACTGAAGAAATGGTACTTGTGATTCTGTAATGCTAATATTAAGCGTATTGACAGCAGGTACAGGATATACTGACAATTTAGCTTGTAATGGCGAAGGAATGCTTGCTACATTAAGTGCAGTATCATAATAATATTGCTCATAGAAATTGTGTAGCCATGTAGCTCCGGTGGTATCCCATACGTAGTCATTACGCGTCAGCTGCTGATTATAGCTGTTAAAAGTGGCTAATGATCTGTATGAATTTACGAATCCCCTGGCAGCATTCCATACTTTCCCTATCGCAGCAAGTTTATTTCCATGGCTGTCGTAGGTGTTTTCCAACTGTGACAAATCCTGCCATTTGCTCGTGCCATTATCCCAATTATATTCCGTAAGTAACAAGACATCTCCCAGTGCGTCGTATGTATAGGTTGTCAATGAAGTTGGCAGGCCGTTGACCCACGAAGTATCTGAAAGATCATGTCCGCCTGCATCATACACAGTTTTCGAGGTATTAATTGTTCCCCAGGCCATAGATAAGGTATCAAATTGTTGTCGCCTGATATAGATGGTTTGGCCGGCAGAGTTATATGCAAAAGAATCGGTTCGAAGCGGCAACCAGGTGGTACTGCTTACAGACCAAAGAAAAACAGTATCGTTCACAACATGATGATATGCGTCGTATATAAAATGCCGAACGTAACTATAAATTGTATTACCCCATGTATTAGTTACATTATTCCAACCTAAGCCACTATCGCGGCTCAGATCATTTGTAGCAGAATAAAATTCGACTGCTTTAAAAGAGTTTACCCATCTATTCAAACTATTATCCCAAACTTCATCTAAAAAACCCAGAGGATTTCTTCCGGTTCCGTAAGTATAGGTACGCTGTGTGCTATTTTGCCAATTGCCTGAGGTGGCATCCCATATTTTGTAACTGTTGTACATTAAACGATGACCAGGATCAAATGCCGAAGAATCAATGTCATTATTCACCCAGTAAAAATGCACATTGTCATAATTCTGGTTCCACCTAACAGTGAGTGTAGCCGAATCATCATATTTTAATATCGTACGATTTAGCAAATGATAACCCGCATAGGTGGTGGAATTATTGTACCAGGCCGTCTGAGTATCTGTTTGCCAGCCTCTGGTACTGCTATAGGTACGGGTTGGCAAATAAAAATACTGCATAGAGTCCGTATAGATCTGAGCTCCTGAACTATGTAATGAAATATTGAAAATAGAAGAAGCAGTAGCATTTAGCTTAGGAGGTGCGCTTTGTGCTAAACCATGCATGCTATGTGCGATAAAATATAAACAGAAAAGAATAAAGAACTTTTTCATGGAATTGAGTTTTGGTGCAAGCAATATAAATATACGGATAATATTTATATTTATACTATATCAAATACTACATATAATTCTGTAAACTCCAAAGGTTTAGTCCATGCACCATGACAGCAGAAAAAACTGGCAGAAACGGCGGTCTTCAATTATTTAAGAAGAGAATCTATTGCTGTCTTTAGTTTATCGCCATCACTCGGGCGCAGAGAATTTACCATAGCATACTTGCCGCTCTTATCAATAAGGAAATAAGAAGGTATGCCCTCCACATCATATTGCTTTGCTAAAGGGCCTTCCATGCCACCTGTAGCGCGCATGTGCATGCCTTCTATCTTATGTTTTTCAATGGCATTCTTCCAGGCGTTTTCATCTTCGTCTACAGATACGTATAGAAATACTACGTCTTTGTCTTTGTACTCCTGCTCTATCTTTGCAGCATAGGGCATCTCTGCCATGCAGGGCATACACCAGCTGGCCCAGAAGTCCAGCATTACCACCTTTCCTTTCAGGTCCGATAGTTTTATATCTTTTCCATCAATGGTGTGTATAGCAAAGTCAAGCTCGGGTTGCCCGGGATTCAGCTTTTTTTTAATAGCCAGTTTTTCATTCAGCATGGCTGTGTATTTGCTATGCGGAAAGCTTTGCTTAAATCCGTCCATAGCCTGCTTACTTTCTGCAAGCGAATTATACTTAAAACCGCGGTTAATGAGGTTGGCTGCAAAGAACTCTGCAGTTTTCGGTGGCATGTTATTGTGACGAAAGGCGAGCTTTAGTAAACTATCTTTTCTACCTTCTTTAATGCCCGCTGCCTCGAATTTTCCATCATACAAACGTTCTACATACACCTGGTAAGCGGCAAGCTCCAGCAGCTGGTCGTCAAATACCTCAGGCACATCCTTCACAACTGTAAAATTAGTTTCAGGAACATTGGATATTCTCATGCTTTGTTGCTTATGCATCTCATGAATATATGGATAGATAAGCATGAGGCTATAGGTGCTATACCGATAATTAGCTTTCCAGAATTTTATAAATCCGGCATCGAGGCCCTTCTTATGTTCTTCTAGAAAAGCTATCTGCAATTGATACATACTATCCAGCGACTTTTCGAATGCTGCAGGGTCCTTGCCGCATAGTTGCTGTGTTTCCCGTTCAAAGTCAAGTATCAGGCCATAATTCAATTCGTGCAGGGCACAGAAATTACCTATAGCGCTGCTTTCGCCCGTATAATGCAGGCTGGAATCAAAATTCCTGGCATCCAGTGTTATATCCAGATCGAAACCCGGCTCTGCAACAAGGTCCGTCTGCTGCTCGCCATGAACCACATGCAATATAGTATGCTCATCTGCCACAGGAAACTGCAAGCTGAAGTTGCCTGTTTTTTCCAAACGCGTATTGTAATTTTTTACCTCAAATCCTACATCGCTGATGTAGAACTGTACGTTTATACTATCAGATAAAGGGTTAGTGATGTGGCCATGCAGCTTTACTATTTTTTGTGCCTGAAGATCGGCAACTGTAAATAGGCAGATAGAACCCAATAAAATACCTTTAATAGAGAATGTAGGTGTTTTCATATAAAATAGCTTGGTTTATTACTATATCTGTAAACAGGAAAAAAAGTTACAAAAACTTTAATGCAATTTTGTGTAAAGCAGTTTACACAACCTGCTATTTTCTGTGGTTAATTTCTTGCGGTCTACTATTATTTACTACCCTGCCCATCCTTCCCTATCCAGGCTGCGGTATTGTATAGCTTCCGCCAGGTGCTCGGGTTTTATGTCTTCGCTGCCTGCCAGGTCGGCTATCGTGCGCGATACTTTCAGTATCCTGTCGTAGGCACGGGCTGAGAGGTTAAGCCTGTCCATTGCCGTCTTTAGCAAGTTTTGCCCTATAGGGTTTATGACACAAATTTCTTTCAGCAATTTGCTGCCCATCTGCGCATTGCAGTATACACCCTGTTCGTTCTCAAAACGCTTTGCCTGTATTTCTCTTGCCTTTATCACGCGGGTGCGCACATCTTCACTGGTTTCAGAAGTTTTTTGAGAAGACAATTCGCTGAATGGCACAGGTGTCACCTCCACATGCAGGTCTATCCTGTCCAGCAGCGGCCCTGATATCTTGTTCAGGTAGCGGTGCACTACCACGGGTGTGCAGGTGCATTCCTTTTCAGGATGGTTAAAATACCCGCAAGGACAGGGATTCATTGAGGCAATGAGCATAAAGCTGGCGGGGAAATCTATACTTAGCTTCGCGCGCGATATAGATACTCTGCGCTCTTCCATAGGCTGGCGCATTACTTCCAGAACGGTGCGCTTAAACTCCGGCAATTCATCCAGGAACAACACACCATTATGCGCCAGCGATATTTCGCCCGGCTGCGGCATACCGCCTCCACCCACCAAGGCAGCATCGCTAATGGTATGATGCGGCGAGCGGAACGGACGGCGTGCTATGAGCGAAGTATTCATAGGCAGCTTACCCGCTACCGAGTGTATCTTAGTAGTCTCCAGCGCTTCATGCAGTGTAAGCGGTGGCAATATAGTAGGCAGTCGCTTGGCCAGCATGGTCTTGCCAGCACCCGGCGGACCTATCAGTATGGCATTATGCCCGCCGGCAGCAGCTATCTCCAGCGCACGCTTCACATTCTCCTGCCCTTTTACATCATTGAAGTCAACATCAAAATGCGATTGCGCGTCGAAAAATTCTTCCCTGGTATTTACTACCATTGGCTTCAGCACTTCTGTTTTATTAAAGAAGCCTGTTACCTGTGTTATATGGTCTACGCCATATACCTCCAGGTTATTCACCAGCGCAGCTTCACGTGCGTTTTGCTTAGGCAGTATGAAACCTTTGAACTTTTCTGTCCTTGCCTGTATGGCCATAGGCAATGCGCCCTTTATAGGCTGCACAGCCCCATCCAGCGATAGCTCGCCCATTATTATATATTCTTCCAGTCCCTCGGCAGGTATCTGGCCGGTGGCCGCCAGCATGCCAATAGCTATAGGCAGGTCGTAGGCGGCACCCGCCTTCTTTACATCGGCAGGGGCCATATTCACCACTACCTTGGTACGCGGTCGGTCGAAATGATTGTTCTTTATGGCAGATAGAATGCGCTCAATACTTTCTTTTACTGCGTTGTCCGGCAAGCCTACAATGAAATAGCCTGTAGTGCCGGTAGTAAGATCTACCTCAATAGTGATCGTCATAGCCTCAACACCATACACCGCGCTGCCAAAAACTTTTACCAACATGCCTTATCTGAGTGGGATTAATAGAAGCCCCAAGATACGAAGCCGTGAAATGACGGCAAAATAAGGGTGGATAACTATTTGAGAAAAAATGTGTATATTCATACAAATACCCACCTTATGAAAAACCTGTTTTTATCTCTTGCTCTTCTTTTATGCGGTATCACCGCCACAGCACAAACACACGAACAGGTGCTGGAATATTATAAAAACAGAAACCTTGCTGAGCTTGCTCTATGCGACAGCAATTTTGCTGCAGCTAATAAATATTATCAGGAAGCTTTTGCTATAAACAGTAAAAAAGCATTTTACCATGATCTTATTAACGCCTTCTATTCCGCTATGGATAGTCATGAATATGGCCTGTCGGAAAGATATTTTGCCCAGCTCATGCGCAGGGGGCTTGATTCTGAAAACGTCAGGCATTTGAAACATGCCTACCATGATGAGCAATTGGTACGGATAAATGCTTTGTTTGCAAAGTACCCTAACCACATGAACCAGTTAAGGAATGAACCCCTTATGAAAGAGTTGACGCATCTCGCCTTTCTGGACCAGGATGTTCGATATCATTATTACAATGATGAACACCTGAGCGACTATATGACGGATTCGACATTTAAAGTTGATGCAATGAATGCACAACGCCTATTGAAGATTATAAAAAAGAATGGTATTCCCAGCCAGGCGGCCCTTTTTGAAACCGGTTATAATATAATAATGCTCCATAATAGAGGTGCCGGCTATGGTGGTTATGAAAGTCAGCTTTTCGATACGCTGCTTTATAAAGGGGTCTTTAGCTTCGATTATGATGCTAATGGTTTTGGACAAATGGTTGATGGCTTTTTCCCAAAACCCTTCTCATATAACAATATCACATTCAAGGCCTCGCTCGCGATAAATTGGGCACGATATATGGACACATTGCAGCCCGACAGGATAGATACCACATATGCCGAAATGTATGACAGTACCTCTGAGGCGATCATAAATAAAGAGCGGGCTAAAATAGGCCTGGAGTCGCTTGCCGATGTAAGAACGAAAATGGATGCACGAAACAGGAGCATTGACCGGAATGCAATACTTCATAAGTATTCATTATTACCGGGCGGAAATGAGCTTTGTTTTTTCGATAGGGCGCGCTTAAAAGACTGGCTACGGGTAAACGGTAAGGACGCACCTGTGAAAAAAGCATATAATTTTAAAGCCATGGACCATGTATTGGAGATAGGGAAAATTGGTGATGTGGAGGTAGCTATAGATAAAACAAGCTACATGGATGTAACTAAGTTTTACGATGGGTTCATAAAAGAATATAATCAAGGCAACATTTACCTTTCCAACTGGAAAAACGGTCGCCCGAGTTTGAACTGGAATTGTCATGCAAGGGTGATTGACAATCCTAAAGAAGATCTATCTACAGAAACCGGAAGGCTTAATAAATCGCAATTTGTAGCCGGTTACAAACTATTTGTTCAGCAAGGCCGGGAGTTGTTTAAGTTAAACAATATGATCTTTCTCTTTGGGCCAGATGATAAGCTCATCAGCTTTAAAGCCAATGTGGGCAGTCAGTTTGGCAAAGTGATGACCAACTTTTGCGGCAAACCTGACTCTTTTACTACAAAATATACCACCCGGCTTTATAAAAACGATCAACATTATAAAATAACCCTCACAACAAAAAGGTACGTTTGGATAAAAGACAATATAAAGGTACTGGTGATTACCGCTGACGAGCTGAATGAAAAATGGCAGAAGAGAACTTATACTACCTACCAGATGATGGATGCACCTGCCTACACAGCATACCTGCAACAAGTGGCTGAGAAAAAGAAGGAGCTGGACAAAGAGTATGCGAAGGTGGAAAAACGATGATCGGAATACTATTTCATGAAAAGGCTTCTATATAAAGCGCCATGCTTGCGTTTTTTTGCAATTACAGCCAGCACCATTATCAGGTCAAATATTGCCAACGCTGGTATCATCACAGCGCGCATCAACCCTGCCAGGCAAACCACATGCAGCCCAATAAGGCAAACAATTCTGGAAAAGGTTATCAAGTGCTTTTTCATATCGCTAATTTACAAAAAGCCACATTCAGATTTACTTTTTATAACACTTAGCATCACATTGCCGCATTCCACCACATTGTCGCATTAAATAAATTACTTCACCACAAAATGCTGCTTCTCCTTAAAATCCTCCTTAAAGAACAGCAACCCTATATGAAACACATCTATGCTTAGCCGCACATCCTTTTGGCTATGCAGCTTTTCCCATTCGTCACTGTGCGCTTTGCTCCTGTGTATATTCGTTACCACCACCATGCTGTCGGTATTCAGGTTATGCTCGTACATATGGTACAGCGCATTCCACGCATGCGGGTCCTTTACGTCCATCAGCATACAGTCTGCGGCGTAGTGTGTAGGCTGCAGCTCATGTCCCATATGGTCATTGCCCAGGTATAGCTGCACCTTGCTGCCTTCTTCTATGAAGCTCATCACCCGCTGCACCTTGTAGTAGCTCAGTATGCGGTACAGCAGTTGTAGTGGCTCGCCTTGCAGCCTCAGCATATCCAGCGGCAGTGTGCGCTCCAGTTGCAGGCGGCTTACCACCGTCTTGCTGCGCAGTACATCCTCTATAAAGCTGAACACAAAGGGCGAGTGTACACCATGCCTTGTTTTTGCCTTTCTTTTATACTTCAGGTATGCTATCAGTGTTTGCAAATTCAAAGCTCTATTCGTTCGTAATGCTGAAATGTATAAGGGTAATTGTTTTTCTCATCTGCCTCGTGCGCTTCTTCCCACATCAGCTTCCAGTGACTATGGTCTATCTCAGGAAAGTAAGTGTCGGCAGGTTCTATTGTTGTATGTACACGGGTCATATATAGCCTGTCCAGCAGCGGCATAGCCTCGGCAAACACATGTCCCCCGCCTATCACAAAGGCCTCCTCAGTACCATCCTGCTCCAGCTTTTTCAGCGCATCTTCCAGGTTGTTGTACAGCAGCACGCCCTCCGGCAGTTGTAGCTCAGCCTTCCTGCTCAGCACTATGTTCAGCCTGCCCGGCAGCGCTTTCCCCAGAGATTCAAAGGTCTTCCTTCCCATCACTACAGGCTTGCCCATAGTAGTGCGCTTAAAGAACTTCAGGTCCTCCGGCAGGTGCCAGGGCAGCTTGTTCTCATGCCCTATGGCATTATTTTCAGATACGGCAACAATGGCAGAAACAGTCATGATGCGGCAAAGCTAACAAATTCGCCTTAGCCTATACAGCTACCGGCGCTTTTATGGCAGGGTGATGCTGGTAGTTTTCCAGCGTAAAGTCCTCATATTTGAAGTCAAACAAATCCTTCACCTCAGGATTTATCCTCATCGTAGGCAGCGGATATGGTGTGCGCGTCAGTTGCAGTTTTGCCTGCTCTATATGGTTGCTGTATAGGTGCACATCGCCAAAGGTATGTATGAATTCCCCGGCCTGCAGCCCGCACACCTGCGCCATCATCATTGTCAGCAGCGCATACGAGGCAATATTAAAAGGCACCCCCAGGAACACATCCGCACTGCGCTGGTACAGTTGGCAGCTCAGCTTGCCGTCCGCCACGTAAAATTGGAACAACGCATGGCAAGGGCTCAGCGCCATCTTAGGCAGGTCCGCCACATTCCAGGCATTCACTATCATGCGCCTGCTGTCAGGGTTGGTTTTTATCTGGTGCAGCACATCCTTTATCTGGTCATAAGCCTGGCCGTCAGCGCCTGTCCAGCTGCGCCACTGGTGTCCATACACAGGGCCCAGGTCGCCATTTTCATTCGCCCACTCGTCCCATATACTCACACCATGCTCCTTCAGGTAGGCAATATTAGTATCCCCTTTTAGGAACCACAGCAACTCATGTATTATAGATTTCACATGCAGCTTCTTGGTCGTTACCAGCGGAAAACCCTTTTGCAGGTCAAAACGCATCTGGTAGCCAAAGCAGCTCAGTGTCCCCGTCCCCGTACGGTCGCCCTTCACAGCCCCCGTATCCAATATATGCTGCAACAGATCAAGATATGCTTGCATGATAGATCAAAATTCTAACAGTAAAATTACCCATTAATTGTCAAAGAGATAGGCAAGCCATCTAAAAGATACCCACCGTTGTGAATAACCCAGGCGTTTGAATATATTCTAATTAATCCGAAACCATTAACCCCTCCCTTGTTGAGCGTCCCGGCCAACAAGCTCGTGCCGGAAAATAACAAGACAACATTAAAAAAGCATACGCTCATCACCTTCCCTTCTCCGCATACGCCATATCCAGTTTCCTTTTAGTCTCACTTACTTTACTTAGGTATTGATTATACTTTACAGTATCTGCCATTAGCATACTGCCGCTCATTATTCTTTTGTTAGCATCTTTGTTCAGGTCCTCCGTTGCAGTTACAATCATTTTTATGGGTCCTGTTTCCCAGCTGTATTTTTTGGTGGTTAACTTCACGAGATAATCTTGGTTGTTCAGCCAATATTTCGTGCTGGTTTTTGTCCATACATGTTTAGGCTTGCCGCAGTTCTTTGCAACAGTTCTGTTGAAACGGTAGCCTATATCGGCGCTTACTTTTATTAGTACCCCGCTTGGATCAAAAAGGGCTTGTATGTTTCGTAGCCTGAAAGTTCCATCATATCCATCTATAACCAATATCTTGTAGCCTGGCACAAATAGCGCTTTGTTTTCCCTGCCTTTAGGAGTACTCACATCTTCCTTTGGATTATCTATTACCTCTGCATGGCAAGCCCAGCATAATGGTGGCTTACCATTTTTCCAGTTCGTCAGGTATATCTGGCCCATTTTATACTCCTTATCAAAATTCCTAAAAGAGTTCATGAGGCTGTCAAAAGTGAGCTGATTTATGGTGAGCCCGTCTATATTTCCCACCGTCATGTGCGGCACTATATTTGCAAAGTCGTATGGCAGTTTCACCTTAGCATCTCTACCTTTATGCTGCAGCCACCAGCTCAGTTGCCACTCGCTGCTTGGCACGCCTGCCGATATATATTGCGGCTGTAGTGTGTATTTATGAAATACAGAATTCGTATCCAGTCCTTCGTTAGCTTTTTCTATTTTCCGGCCGTTATCTGCCAGGGAGGGCAATCCTATTTTTGCCCGTTCTTTATTTATTCGCTCTTCCGAGCTGTCATCGTAGCGAGCAGGGTAGATACTGTCTTTATATAAACAGTATCCCGGTGTTAAAGGAAAATTGATAATCGAGCCTTTGTAGCTGAAATAAGGTTTTAACGGCTCGTCCGCCACCTGGTAGGCAAAGTATTCAACAGGTATATCAAAGGAAAGTATTGCTTTATACAGCAGCGTATCAAACACATGCGCGGGCTTGCCATCCAGTTCTGCACCTGTATTGTGCCACATTATTATATAGCAGCCTGTAGCATTCATCAGGTCCTCATTTATTCCTCCATGCTCAGTTAGCAGTTTTCGCAGCTCCCTGGCGTTCGTTGCGTCCACCATATATACAGAGTCGGTCATGTAGTCGCTCATATGCATTTGCTCTATGAAGTACATACGTGCGCCCTGGTCCCATTCCACCATCTTTTTTATCTGCTTCACAAGCGGGTCTTGCTGCATCTTCATCCAGCTATTAGGGTGCCGTGCCAGCATAGCGTTTACCCGCTGTAGTGCCTCGCCCTGGTAGCCTTTACGTAAAATGCTTAGTGATTCCGAGTCTAAACCCTTTTGTAAGAGCCGGGTAATATATTTTTCTGCCAGTGCATACTCATGCGTATCCATAGCCGCACCAAAAGCATTAGTAATATCTTTCCGGAAAGGCTTTTTAGCATTAATAGTAAAGGCTTTGGTATAGTAGCTATTTGCCTTGGCAAAATCACTGTCACAAATGGCCAGTTCAGCCTGGTTCACATTTCGGTAGTATTCAAGTACCTGCTGTAAGGTCTGTGCACCTGCGTTGCCACAAAAAAGTAAAGCAACCAATAGATAAGGACATAATTTCATAATGGGTATATTTGAGAGAAACAATTTAATGAATTTTAATAACGTTCATAATTGCTTTTCCATCAAAACTGTATTCTGGAATAGAAAGAATAAAACCCATATGCGTGCTGCCCCAATCAATGATTAAAATCACTTGTTAGCCCAACATATTATCCAATTCTTCTTTGCGTATCATCATGAAAACCTTTTTGCCGTCAGGGGTGTATTCCGGCTGGGAGCAGGCAAAAAGTTCATCTATTAATGCCTGTTGACCTTCAGGCTGCTGTATAGCATGCTTATTGCGGGAAAGGCGCCGCGCCATATTGATCAACAATCTATCTGAACGACTGGATAACGCGTCAGATGATTCATGTTTCAATTGGTCCACCACTTCGTCCAGTACATTCCTTTCTTCGCCCGCAGGCAATTCGGCAGGTACACCCTGTACAGCAAACGTATTCGGTCCAAACGGAGCAATGTCGAAGCCTATACGCGCCAGGTCGGGCAATACTTCATTCAGCAGCAAGGCATCCTGCGGCGGCAGTTCGAAGGATGATGGGAACAGCAGTTGCTGAGACGGGGTGCTGCCGTTATTCCATTCTTCCAGCAGGCGCTCGTACCATATGCGCTCCTGTGCGCGGCGTATATGTATCAGCATTAGTCCGGACTTCACAGTTGTTACCAGCATGGCGCCTTGCACCAGCAGTACATTGTTTGCAGTAGTAGATGCATGGGTGCTTTCGGTATGCAGTGTGCCTTGTGTCGGCTCATCGGGTATGTTCTGTTCAAGAGCGGATGGTATGGTTTGCGCTATTGAGTATAGTTCTTTCCATTGCTTCAGGCTATCCTTGCGTTCTGCGAGGTGAGCCTGGTTCTTATTGGTGAAGGTGTTAAAAAGATATCCCTTTTCTGTGCTTTCTTTTTGCGCTTCCGTTACC